>JAUWPC010000098.1 GCA_030611815.1 Desulfobacteraceae bacterium | reverse complement strand
TTGGCATAGGGCTTGAATGAGGTTCCTTGATCGTTCAAGGGGCTGATGACTTAACTGGCTGGAATAAGTCTAAAAATGACAATAGGCCATAAAGGATATGTTAACCAAAATAAAGTTTGGATGGTCTACTCTTAGTATTTGAGGTAGGTCAAGGGCTCTCACCCATATGTATGCCTTATGGACATGATGGCTTGGCGCACTTTGATTGTTCAGTGAAAACAGATAGTTATCTGTGTACGTAATCTGTACACCAATTTCCCCCACAGTACATAGGTAAGCAAATTAGGGAAGGCAGTTGAACGTTTTTCAAAGGTCTCATGAACGTGTAGACCGCGTCTTGAGTGATGGGATCTTTGGAAGGAATTATCTTTAACGCCTTATGGCAAATACCTCCTTGGCACACAATCAGTTTTTTATTTGGTCTTTTAGGGACGGCTCAACCAACCCGATCAGGCGGCACCGCAACATGGCCATGGCGGACCCCGACCACCTGCCGCGGACAAAGGTGGCCGTGTACATAAATAAATCCTTCTAATAACATTTCAAACGATTTCATTACCCAATTTTCCACACATATAAAGATGACCATAGGCAGTCTTCGAATTTTTCTTCAAACGGATCACCCCAGGCTTACAGCAGCTGTTGGCTCTGAAATGTCCAGTTCAGCGATTTCAGAAAAATCCTCACTTATAAAGATGCGAGTTGCCATCGCCACACCACGGTAAAAGTTTTTTTGAGAATGTACCTCGATGTTTTGTGCCAGGCCTTTAACCCAGATAGCAAGGTGGTCTTGAAGAAATGACCTTTGTTTAAGTAAAAAACCGGAGACGTTTTCAAACGATCCTTCCTGAATGGCTTCGATCTCTTTAAAAATCAAAAAATACATAAATTCGAGTTCTGCCCGAATATGGTCAGGGATTTCTTTGAAAAATTCCGCGGTGGTCAGGCCAACCTCGGCATACCTTTTTTGTATATCCATTGTCGAATCGCCCATGACCTTTCGTTCGCCTTCCAGGTAAACCGATCCATAAGGCGGGGCCAGCAAGTTGTACGGTCCGACAAACAGTCGGGCATAATCGACTTTCAAATCATCGACGTCTTCACGCCCCTTGATTTCACTGCGTACAAGAGCAATATGGGAACGCGCTTCAGACCCAAGTGTTTCAAAAACCCGTTCCAGCCCTTCAAGTGTGTTTATCAGTTCTTCTTCGGGCAGCTTGTAACAGTCCGATAGTCCCTTATATGCATCCCTTCGTGCGAATTCCTGCGTGAGCAGTTTATCAACATCCATCAGTTTTTATCCTATTACTCTATTTTGGTCCGATTGAACGGTTGTCCCTCCTTTCCCCCGGGGGAAAGGCCGTTACAGGGACAGTACCAAGGCCGCAAATTGCTTTAATTCGTATTTATTCCGGCACTTGTTCCAGCTTTAAAAACCGATCTCCAAGCGTGTAAATAAGCAACATTATCGATAACCCGAATACAACGACCAAAATCTCCGAAATGGTCGGCATATAACTGACAAATTCCGGACGTCCTTCAGCCATCTGACCTAACGGCCTGACCACGCCACTCAATACGAACTCGAGCCGGCCGGCAAACATACCAATGAGTAGTAAAGCACCGGCGGTAACTTTCCCCCAGACGGTTACACGTATCGATGGTATCAGCATCAAAATCGATGGAATGAACAAACCTAACCAGAGTTCGATATTGTAAGGTATAGACCCGATAATATGTTTGAACGCAAGGTATCCTTCGGCAGTTGAAGAAATTCCGCCAATGATCGATCTCCACAGAAAAAGGATCAAAACAAGGCCTGCTGCAATGCCCAGCATTCTGGCAAGTTCATTGTACAAGGCGTTCTTTTCTTGCGTTATTTCCCGATTTGAGAAATAGGCGGTTAGCAAACTGAAGAGAAGCATTGCGGCCAGACCACTTATAAAAGCCGTGAGCGGAAAATACATGGTAAAAAATGACGCGTTTAAGGTCGGTCGTGCATCGGTCATTCCCATCAACCAGCCAAGGGTTGTCGAAGTGGCAATTGCGATCAGAAAGACAAGAACACCGAGAACTTTACTGGTGCGGGCCGTATGTATTCGCCAGAACGCACTCACAATTATAACCAGATAGATGGTATAGAGTGTGGCCAGCCACCACAACGGTGAGGCCAAGTTTGGTGAAAGCATGAGATAGATTACTTTTAGCGGTGATCCAAGGTGGAGAATTAGACACACAAAGGATCCCATGAGAACCGCGAATTCCAGGAATATGGTACGCTTTTCGATCGTCTCGTACCGTTTAACGCCGAAAACGATAGGGATCGAGGAAACGAATGCCAGTCCTGAACTGGTCAGAGAAAAAAAGATATATGCGCCCAAAGGCAGGGTCCATACCAGCACATCTGTTTTTGCATAAACCACAAACCCGGCGGTGTATACCCTGTATACGGTCATCAAACCTAACAGGATGCCGAGGCCAAGCAGTCCGATCCATATTCGTAATTTCATTTATATGCCTCCTTTCGTTCGTGGATAAGCGGCCGAACTAAAATCTCTAATGTAAAATACACCGGGTTTGGTTCCCAGCGATTCTTTCAGTCGAAATGGCCTGAATTTTCCAATCAGTTTGTTTATCTGACTCTTGGGGTCATCAAGATCTCCAAATATTCTTGCATCTGCCGGACAGGCATCAACACATCGCGGCAGTTTCCCTTTTTTGATCCGATGATCACAAAAAGTGCATTTTTCCACGACCCCTTTGGCACGGATACCGCTAAGCGTTGCTTCCCTCTCCGGGTTATAATATGGAATTTCCTTTCCACCCACCTTACGAGTTTCTTCCGCCGGAGATGAAGTGCCTCCTTTTATCAATACGCGTTTATCCCTCCAGAATTCGTGCGGGTTGCTCCAGTTGAAATAGATCACGCCATACGGACAATTGATCATACAATATCTGCACCCGATGCACTTTTTGGGATTATGCATGGTAATGCCGTTGTCGAGTTTGTGCATAGCACGCGTCGGACAGCCCCTTACACAGGGAGCATCCTCACAGTGATTGCAGAGTGTTGGGATATAATGGAATCGAACATTTGGAAAAGTTCCGGACGTCTCGGTTATTTTGCCGGACCAGTAAATACCGTCCGATACATTATTTTCGTTTTTACAGGAAATGCTGCAAGAGCTACAGCCAGTACAGCGCTGCAGATCAATAACCATTGCATATCTTGACATTTTTTACCTCCTTATACCTTTTCAACCCTCACCCGTGTTACGCCATAATAAGCTGAACTTCCGCTTAACGCTTCGTACTGCGCGGGGATAATGTCATTATTGTTCCCGCCTCGGGGTACCTTGCCAAAATCCTTGGAAGCCAGCCGTCCGTAGGCCCAATGCCCTTGACCATAACATTTGGCAACCGTTCCGGGGCGCACACCTTCCCAGAGTTTAGCGGTACAAGACAGGCTGCCGGTGGGAGAAACCAATTTGATTGGATCCCCCGATTTAATACCCAAGGGTCTCGCATCGACCGGATTGATCTTGGCGACATCATCCCAGGCTTCATCACCGGGATCGATATCTTTAAAATCATAATACCAGGTACAGTTGGCCGAACGCCCTTCCCGGTTTAACCGCGACTTGTGATCCACGTGCACGAAGGGATAATTTCTTTCATCTCCCAGTATAAAAGGTTCTTCATAATGGGGGATGAAAGCCATCTCGCCTCTTGCCAGATAATTGGTGGCCTTCATTACTTCATTTATGGTCACGCCATGATTTTCAGCATGTTTTCCAAGAGCGGCCTTCAGGGTTTCACTGTAGAACTCGAATTTTTTGGTCTTGGTTTTCATTTTGCCCCATCGTTTCCGAAAGGGGTATGGATTTGAATTCCAAACACCCGTCTTTGCAAAATCTTCCCAGCCCTTAAATTTATCTCCTCCCTTATATTTGGCCGGATCCCAAAGATTCTGTGTCGCATATTTCAGCGAATACAGGGCAAATTCTTTTTCGTTTTTCGGAGCTTCGCCGGTTGCGGGATCCTTGTATTCTTTGAAATGTCTAAACAGATTATCAAAGCCCCGTTTCGCCAGCTTTTCAGCAATCAACCAGGGGATTTCTGTTTCATCTGTTTTGTAATCATACGTTTGCTTCACGATCGGCTGCATCAAGGTTACATGACGATAGCCGTTGGCATGGGATTTGACATATCCCCATTTTTCAAACATGTGGTGACTGTCAGGCAGAAGAATGTCGGCAAACCAGGAAAACTCGGACGCATTGGTGGTAATATGCGTCAAAAACGGTATTTTGGATAATGCCTGCTCCCATCGTTCCGGCTGAGGAGCGGAAAATGCGAAATTATTCATGTAAGCGATTGCAACCTTAATGTCATAAGGGTCTTCTTTGATGATACCGTCTGCGGAATTGTTGGTGAGGACAGCACTGCCGGGTTTCCCCTTTTTGATACATGGAAACTGGAGTCGACCACGCTGATCGATCTTTTTTTGCTTTTTTCCTTTTTTAGCAATGTCGTCAATGAAGTTGTCAGGTTTAGGAAATTTACCAGTATATTCTTTGTTGGCCAGGAGGGTGCCGCCTTCGTTATCCACCGCACCCACGATTCCGTTCAAGGCATGTACCGCCATACCGGTAAAGCCCCCCCGAACCTGCATGCTGGGTCCGCCGCCAAGCCATGAAATTGCATGTGGTGCCGCTTTGCCGTAATCGGTAGCAACCCGCTTTATCTGAGCCGCATCCAGCCCCGTTATCTTGGCCGCCCATTCCGGTGTCTTGTCCTTCAATTCATGGTTCCACCATTTTACGACACCGTATGTATGAATTTCCTCAAAAGTTTCTTCATCCACCATCTGCCCCGGAACGAACCGGTTTAGCCCGTCAGCAAAATCCCCCACGAACGGTTTGAACCAGAGCCCCTTTGTCAGCAGAACATGCGCTATAGCGACTGCGAGCGCACCGTCATGTCCCGGTTTAATCGGCATCCATTCGTCTGCCTTGGTTGCGGTTGCCGAAAGGCGAGGTTCAACGATCGCAATGGTCGCCCGATCAACCGCATCCCCCCACACTTTTGAGTAATATGAAACCTGACGGTTGGCCGATAGCGGATCGGCGCCCCAAAGCAGGATATAACGGGCATTCGTTACATCGTACTGACGGTAGCCCCAGTAGCCTTCGGTGTAGAAGGAACCAAACTTTTCAGCTTCGGCGCATAGCGCACTATGTGAAATATTGTTTGGTGAACCGATGATTTTGGTCATGCGGTCATATATAATATCCCTCATATAACTGTATCTTCCCCGCATGAGCATGTATTTGTGGGTTTCGTTATTTTTGCGCAACTCCATGATTTTATCGGCAATGGTGTTCAAGGCCTCGTCCCATGAAATCGGAACAAACTTAGGATCCTCATGGCGCCCTTTTTTGGGATTTGTGCGTTTCATGGGAACCTTTAACCTGTCCGGATCATAGAGTTGCTGCAACCCCAGATGTGAGCGGGGACAACAGGCACCGACATTCACCTTTGAGTGGGGATTCCCCCTGACTTTTACAGCCCGCCCATCGATTATATACACCTGTAACGAACACCAGGATGTACATCCCTGGCAGGTTGCCGGCATCCACTTACCCATCCCTTCTATTGAAGAAGCGGTCCCTGCAGCAAGCGCCTTCATTTCCAGTTTCAGGCCGTTTGAAAAAACGACTGCCGCTCCGGTTGTTACAGAAGCCTTTACAAAAGTCCGGCGCGACAGCTTTACGTTTTTGAGAAAATCGGCCATCATTGTCTTACGTTTTTTTTTGTTATTCTTCATATTACCTCCGTTTTTTAATGAAAACTCCTTCGGGATCTTAAAAAATGTAAATACGACCCAATACAGGGTAATTCCTGCCTTACACTTTAAACGTCAGGTAACCGGTGGTTTTTTCGAACCGATTTTATCTTCTCGGATATACCGCAACAAGTAAATCAGTTCATCCGGGTGATAGACGCCTTTTTGGGGATGTGTTTGATCTCTGCCACGGTCTCGTATGTTTAGGAGCAGAATCACCGCTGCGGCCGGGATGAAAATCCAACGCTTGGTTTTCTCACTGCGCATACTCAAAACTCTCCCCCCTTTGGCGCCCCCGAGGAGTCATGTTCGTTTTCACAAAAACTCCTGATGCAATATAGGAGTTCCTCCGGATCTGGTGGTTTGCTCAGACAAACGCAGATATCTTTGCTCATGGCCTGCTCTAATTCAGGGTGGAACGAACGGCTGGATAGCCCCATGACAGGGAGTCCGGGGTTTTGTCTTCTAAACTCTTTGATAAAACGGTCGTCAACAGGCAAAGAATCCAGATCCAGAATTACCACCCGACAGGAGGTTTCCTGGACGATTTTTTTCAGGTTCAGCAACGAATGTAATTCAACAGCTCTATAGTTCTCTTGTCTTAGTAGAACGCACAGCTTCTCACACTGATTTTTGTCGGCATCAACGACCACGATCGGTCTATCCATCGAAAACTCTCCCTGCCCGAAATCTTTTTTTTTCGTCCCCAGTCCCCAGGGCCTGGCATTCAGTCAGACATGAATTAATATAGGCAAATTGCGTGCCAATTAGAGAAATTTGGTGGCTCTGGTGGGGAATCTTAGGGAAGTTAATAGAAAGGGTGTGGGTTAACTATGTGAAATAAATAGTAAAGACGGCTTCTGATGAGGAGGCGCTTTGACGGTGAGCAAGGCGTGAGAATGTTTCAAAAAGGGAGCATAGGGACAATGAATGCTCCGAATGTGTACGGAATTTGAACATAATAAGCTGAGACACTAAAGTTTCTTTGTGAATAAAGATAGTTACCTTGTGTATAGAATTCGTACATTGTTATTCGCAGGCAGTACAGCTGATCAAACTCCAGACAGCTTCTTATCCCGCAGAGTTCTCATGCATGCTTCCGGCGTGTAGTGCCTGCGGCTTTGTGGGGGTGCGTGTCGTTAATCCATGGAGGGAGCAACTGTGGATTGTGCCAGCCTTTCCCCCGATAATAGGCCATGAAGACCAGGGTCGAAGCAAGGAGAAAGGGGTACTCTGTTCTTGAACGGCAAAGCGAGAACAGCATAAAGCTCCACATAAGAATATAATCATAAGGGTGACTAAGATGCTAATGAACAGTGTGCTCAATGATCTGATGCTTTTTGAGTTTACCGTACAAAGTGCTGCGGCTAATTCCAAGTCGCTGTGCAGCCAGTTTCTTGTTCCATCCGCATCCTTCAAGAGCCTCTCTGAGCAGTGTTTTTTCACTTTCCAGGATGGTGTAGCGGGATCCAAGTGGGGTGGCGCTGGAATCGGCATTACGAAGCACAGAAGGAAGATCTGAGAGCTCAATTCGGTTATTTTTTGCCAGGACAACAGCGTGCTCGATGCTGTTTTCCAATTCTCTGACATTACCCGGCCATGAGTGGTCAAGGAGTAGTCGCATGACCTCTGAGCTAAACCCCTGAATTTCTTTGTTCTGTTCTGTGGCAAATCCTCGCAGAAAGTGCTGAGCAAGCAAGGTAATATCGTTCCGTCGATTTCTAAGGGGTGGAAGATTGACAGGGATCACGTTGAGACGGTAAAAAAGGTCTTCGCGGAAGTTGCCGTTTTTTACCTCGTGGAGGAGTTCCTTATTGGTCGCCGAGATGATCCGAACATCTACCGAAAGGGTATTTTCGCCTCCTAACCGCTCAAATTTTCGGGTTTGAAGCACGCGAAGCAGCTTTATCTGGGCCGACGGAGGGATTTCGCCAATCTCATCAAGAAATACGCTGCCCCCGTTAGCTTGCTCAAAACGTCCAAGTTTTTGCCGGATTGCGCCGGTGAAAGCCCCTTTCTCATGGCCGAAAAGCTCACTTTCGAGGAGAGTGACCGGGTAAGCCGAACAGTTGATCACGACGAATGGCTTGTTTTTCCTGACGCTCCTTTGATGGATAGCGCGAGCAATCAATTCCTTCCCGGTGCCGCTCTCCCCCTGGACCAGTACAGTGGCATCAGTGGGGGCAATATCTTCTATCAGTTTGTAAATTACTTGCATTTTGGAATCCTTCCCAATGATCCCGCTAAATTCTGAGGTCCTTTCTATGCGGCTCTTTATATCAAGAGTTTCTTCTTCCTGAACGACGGCCCGCTTTATAACACCCGCAGCTTGACTCAGGATCAAACCCACCAACTCGATTTCTTCACCGTTACATTGGCATGCCCCGGGGCAAGCGATAATAAAGCCACCAAAGAGCTGGTTATTTTGGTGGAGAGGAATAACCGCCTGACGGGAAGCCGACTGGAAATGTTTTGGAACAAGTGGAGGCTTTAGAGCTGCCTTTTTGCCATTGATAAAATGGACTTTTGTCTGATTGCCCAGGGAAGCAATGGCAGATTGAATGGTTTTTTGTTCTCTAAAATCCCTCTTTTCGTCCGGTGACAAAACAAAAAGGAGGTCCCGGTTGGAGTTGAAAACCAAAAGAACCGTATGGTCGCATTTAAGAATATCTTGACTCTTCTTTAGTAACAAACGGCCGATTTCATCCAGAGTCCTCAACGACCCGATTTCCCGAAGGATCCCACAGGAGGTTCTGGTTTGATGATGAGCGCGCTCCAGATCCATGGTCTGTTCTTCAAGCCTGTGAGTATATTCCTCCATCCGGGCGACCATCTCATTGAAGGATGAAGACAGTTGAGCCACTTCGTCGTTCCCCTTGACCGGCACCCTTACCCCAAGGTCTCCTTTGTCAATCTTTTGGGTCGCTTGGGCCAAGGCCGTAATCGGGCCGGTGAGCCGTCTCATAAACAAAAGTGTTCCTGCCAAAGCGAGCAAAAGGATCGCAATAGTAAGGGCAGCCATCTGCACCCACAACCGGGTCATCTGTTTTTTGTAATGCGTTTCAGAGAACCCAAGGCGTAACAGCCCGGCCTTTCCCCCGATAATAGGCCAGGAAATATCCAGATAATGTTCGCCGTTTGTGGCAGCGATCTTTTGAAAACGGGGCCGATCACCTGAGGTGACATTATTGGCTTCCAACAGATCTATGGGGATCCCTTTCTCAAACGTATGGGCGAGTACTTGATCACCCCTTGAGATGAAAAGATAGGCAATGGCGGGGTTGCTGCGGATCTGGTGGTTGAGCAGTCTCTGTAAGGCGATCAAATCATTTATGAGCACATTGTCCGCGGCCGCCAAGGAGACGGCATGGCCCAGATTCTCTGCCTGGGCGGTTATCGTCTCGCGGAGGCTGCTGCTGTAACGATGAGTGACCAGGAGTGAAATCAGCAGACCGCTTCCGATAACCAATGCGGAGACGGCGATTATCAATTTGCTCTTAAGGCTTTTCGGGGGCATAAGACCTCCTGTCCAGCAGGGCTATCGTTTTTTTCATCTCCCGTATAGGTTCGTACCATTCTTCCCGGGGCGTTTCAAACCTGCTTATCATCAGTTCCTCTAATATTTTTTGCCCCTTTCGGTCCAGGTGCATGGAAAAAAGTAGGTCCCGTATGCGTTCTTTCTGCTTTGAGGGTAGATATGTAGAGGCCACCAAGGGCGGGGTGCCGTATGGCTGTGACTTCTTGATAATCCGTGTCCTTGATGTAAGAGTGGGATTCTTAAAATTATAATATTCCCAAATGAGGCCATCGACGGAGGCTCCATCAACTAAACCCCTGGTCACGGCGAGGATTGAATTGTCGTGACTATAGGTGTAGATGGTTTTGCCAAAGAAGGATGTCGGGCGCTCCCCCTTCTGAGCAAGCCAGTAGGTAGGTACCAATTTGCCCGTATTGGAATCGGGATCTGTAAACGCGAAGACCCGCCCCCTGAGATCTTCAAGCCTATGGAAAGGAGAATTTCTATTGACGATCAGGTAGGCCCTGTAAAAATGGCTTCCCTGAACCTGCGGGGTTGCCAGTAGTTCAAAGCCATCACTTCCTTTTCCCGTTACGTAAGGGCCGGAACAGATGAAGGCTAAGTCGATCTTACCCTTTGCCAACAGTTCATTTATCTCTCCATAGGTCTTTCGTTGGATAAGCTGAATCTCCCGATCGAGGTTATCGCCGATATAGTCCAAGAGCTGGCGATAATAGGAAAACGTCTCTTTGGGCGAGACCATTGCGGCGACAGCAATTTTCAGGAGTGGGCGTCCCTGACGGGGGCTTTCTGATCTTGCGGGGGCTTGAGTTTTTGAGAAATCCACTAACACCACGTCGGCATGATCGGTGCAGCCATGGATAAAAAAAACAGATAGGACGAACAGGCAGCCAAACAAGAGGGGTGCCATTTGAGAAGGAATCTTTATTCCGGAAGGTCTGTTCATTATCTATCATCCCCAGAAAGAGAATTTTTTGAGCTGACTAAATGTACCACAATGTAGGAGTCGCAGTCAAACATTTTTTGTGGCGAAATAAAAAAAGGGGGCCAGACACCAGATAGGCGGCAAGGAATTTGCATGTTCCGAAAGCCAGATAGGCAAGATCCAGAAATGGTGGGTGTGGTTCTTTTTTCGTTCCCACTTAACCAGCAATTCAGTTACCGCGTAGGAAATTCAATATGTTATATGTTGCGAGCTTATATATCGCCCTTGGCATTTTTGTATTCGGCTTGGTTTACAATCAGGCTTTTGAAGTACAAGAAGGGCGATATGTGTACCTCAGGTTGTTAAACGATATTTCTATCGAAATATTAATAAGTTAAGCCTAATCAGAGTCCACGATCCCCC
>JAUWPC010000129.1 GCA_030611815.1 Desulfobacteraceae bacterium | reverse complement strand
GTCGAGTGGTCGACCACTCGACCCTACTTCCCGATCCATTCTTCCACCTTTCTGATCAGATTCTTCGGCATCACCGGCTTTGAGAGATAATCGCTGCAGCCGGCCGCAAGGACCTTTTCCTCATCGCCCTTCATGGCCCTGGCCGTGAGTGCAATGATGGGAACCTCCTTAAGGTCCTCTATCTCTCTAATATGCTTTGTCGCCTCAAACCCGCTCATGACCGGCATCTGCATATCCATCAGTATCAGATCGGGTTTCTCTTTTTTCGCCATGTCAACCGCCTCCTGCCCGTTCGTTGCGGTACAGATTGTGTAACCTGTTGACCTCAAGGTCTCCCTGATAAAGACCATGTTGTCAGGCCTGTCTTCAGCTATCAAAATCTTTGCAGGCGCCCCCGTCTCCACCTTCTTCTTTGCCCGCTCAACTACTCGTCCATCTCGCCCTTTATCCATTCCTCCATTGGCCGGCTCGACCCTCTCCCTGTCTCTATACAGGATTTCATCGACCCTGGCGAGAAGGGCGCTCTTATCTATCCGCCCCTTTGTAATCACGCCCTTCACGTTCTTGCTCAAACCTCTTTGTTCAGCCTCGGTGAGATCGGCGGCCGTAATGATTATTACGGGCAGATCTTTCAGGTCAGGACTCTTTTGAAGTTCTTCAACGACCTCAAACCCATTCATCTCAGGCATACGCAGGTCTAAGAGAATCAGGTCAGGGGCCTCGCTCCTGATGCGCTCAAGCCCTTCTGCGCCGGTTAAGGCAAATGCGAGCTCGCGATTTTCCTCTTTGAAGATTATTTTTAGCTCCCTGATAACTATTGGGTCGTCGTCTATTATCAGGATTTTTTTAGCGCCTTCTTCCCCGGCATGGGGCTTCTTATCTTCAACCTCTGTCTTTTGAAGGAGGGTCGCCCTTATCTTTTGCTGCCACTTCTCTTCTGTCGGTCTCAGTTTGCTCCTTCTATCTTTCCTTAACGTTAGCGTGAAAGTCGATCCCTTTCCCGGTTCACTCTCCACTTCTATCTTCCCGTTCATTAAATTGACAAGTTTATGGCAGATATTGAGGCCAAGACCAGTGCCCTCATATTCTCTTGTTGGTGAACCATCTACCTGGCGGAAGGGATCGAAAATATGTTCTAAGGCCTCTTGTGGTATCCCTATTCCGGTATCACGCACCTTTATGATCACATGGTCATGAAGACGGCCCTCCTCAACCCCTCCCCATATGCTGATTTCACCTTTGTCAGTAAATTTAGCAGCATTCCCGATCAGATTCACTAAGATCTGCCTCAATTTGTCCGCATCACTGTACATGAAAACGGTATCGTCAATATCTATATCGAGGGAGAGACCCTTCTCCTCAACAAGCGGCATGATAGCGCTGGAAACGCCGTTTGCGAATTCCTTGAGCTGGATTTTGCTCATAGACAGTTCCATCTTGCCCGATTCGATCCTCGATAGATCCAGGACATCGTTTATTAATTGCAACAGGTTTTTTCCGTTCCTTTCAACGATCTCGAGATACTCCTTCTGTTTTTCGTTAATCGCCCCGGCGCTGCCGTCAACCATCAGGCCTGTCAGGCCAAGCAACGCGTTGAGAGGCGTGCGAAGTTCATGGGACATGTTGGAGACGAATTCCGACTTGAGCCGGTCGGCCACCTTTACCTGTTTTGTCTTTTCCTCGAGGGCATTTTTTTGAGAGATCAGCTCCTCTGTCTGGGCCTGGAGCTCTTCGCTCTGTGCCTGGAGCTCTTCGCTCTGGGCCTGGAGTTCCTCATTCTGGGCTGCTAAAAGCTCGTTTTTCTCTTTCAAGTTTTCGGCCATTTCCTCGAGGCGCAGATACGTGAGCGCGTTATTGATCCCGATCCCGAGTTGATAGGCTACAACATTCAGAAACTCAAGGCTCCTGTCCCCATAATCGTGAATGCCGGCCAGCTCCAGGACACCCATTAGCTGATCTTTAAAGGTGATCGGCATACAGATGACATTCTTGGGCAGACCCTCTATGCCGCCTGAGGAGACCCGGAAATAGTTATCCGGCACCTCTGTAACCAATATCGTTCTCTTGTCCTGGCCGGCCTGGCCCGGGAGGCCGTGGCCGAGACTGAAACCCTCTCCGAGGAGCCCCTTGTCGACGGCATAGGTCGAGGCGGGCCGGAGATTTTCCGCCTCATCTTCATATAGATAGATCACCCCGAGCTGGGAGTCGGTATGACTTGCAATCTTGCTTATTATGCTGTTCAAAAGCGGTGTTAGCTCGATATCGGTATTAAGCGCTGCAACGATTTCATTGTGTGCCCTCTCGATATGATTGCTCTCTTTTAGCTCCAGGTTTTTATTATTCAGTTCCCCTGTCCTGAGCTCTACCTTTTCTTCGAGGGACCGGCTGTACTCCTCGATCTCCTCCCTCGATTTCTTCAGACTGACTGCCATATGGTTGACTGACTCGGATAACCGGCCAATCTCACCCTTAGTCTCCACGGGGAGGCGGACATCAAAATCGCCCGATGCTATCTTGTGCGCAGCCTCCCTCGTCCGCCTGAGCGGTTTGATAATGCCGGCAACAAACAGAAAATCCGCCAACACCACCCCGATGGCCACGAGGAGCCCGATTAACAGGCTCTGATTTCTCAGCCTGTTAAGCGGCTTCATAATTTCGTTAAGATCTTTTTTGGCCTCAATAAACCAGTCCAGGCCCTCTATCCCGGCCGGGGCGTATGCGATTGAGACCGGCTGGCCTCTGTAATCAATCACCTTTTCCCTGTATCCCGGTTTCCCTTTAAGGGCATCTCTGATCCCTTTTGCTTCCTTCTTCAGGATGAAACTCTCCTTCAAGAACCTGGAATCCGACCTCATAAGCAGGTCTCTTCCGATCAGACATGTCTCGCCGGTCTCGCCAAGGCCCTCTTTTCTCATTGTGACGGCATTGATCTGATCAACAGGGATCCGGATTATCAGCGCCCCCATCATCTCCCCCTTTTTAAAGCCTCTCCTCTCCTCATGTCTGATCATAGGAGCGCCGATAAAGGCCGCAGGCCGGCCGTCAGGCGGGTATTCCTCAAAATCGACAATGCTTACACCTCCTTTGGCGTTTTTAAAGCATTCGGCTAAGTTGGTATCCGAATAGACGCCCCTTTCCAGGTCCGTGCCCCAATCCGGGCCTTTCTCCACCGTCATGAGGACCTTGCCCTCATTATTGACAAAAAGCATGTCCTTAAACCCATACTTCTTGTCGAGCCCCACACACCTCCCGTGGTATCTGTCATCAACGGCCTTGAATTCCTCTCCTTCAAGGCCGCCCTTATTGTATGCCTTGATATACTCTGCCAGGATATCCTTTAACAGGCGATGGTCACTCAGGAGTTCCGCATCTAATCTGAGTTGACGAAAAAACCCCTGGAGCTGGGCCTTCCGATCCTCTCTAAGTGAGATCAGTTGATTGATGGCCTGCCTTTCGAGTATCTCAGAGGCCTGCTGATAGTTGAGAAAGCCTAAGAGCGCTACAGGCAGCAGCCCTATAATCAGGAAAAGCAGGATCAACTTAGTCCTGAATGTCATTTTTTTTCTCGTTGTCATCAGATATCTCCCTTTATTTTTGGATTCATACTCTTAATCGTAATCTTAATCATAATCGTTTTGATTAAGATTACGATTATGATTAAGATTATGAAATAGTTATTTCGTTCGGACACTATATATATTGAATCGCTAAATGGCCAACCACTCCACTACTCGACTAATGCCCCACTCGACTAAGCTCCAGTATCTTCTTAACCAGCCCTTTCAGATCAAGGGGTTTTTGAAAAAAGGCATCCGCGCCGCATTGATAGGCATTTTTTTCTTTCTCTCTGTCTTTGTCGTAATAGGCTGTTACCGCGATTATCTTTATGTCTCGCATGTCCGGATCGTTCTTGATTCGTTCACATACCTCGAACCCATCCATATCGGGCATGACAAGGTCGAGTATGACCACATCGGGCTTGAGATCGCCGATTTTGTATATTGCCTGAAAACCGTTATCGGCCGAATGGACTTCATATCTATCAGCGGCGGGCAAAAAGGCCGCTTCTAACAGCCTTATATCGTCGGGGTTATCATCCACCACCAATATACATATACGTTCTTTTTGCCCTTTTCCTTCTTGCGGATCGATCCCCTGTCTTTCCATAAAATCGAGCAGGTCTTCTTCCACTATCTTGCGGTGACCGCCCGGGGTAACAAATGCCTTCAGCAGCCCCTGGTCTATCCATTTTGTTAAGGTTGTGCGGGCCACCCCGCAGGCCCTGCTCGCATTGGATGTGGTGATAAAGGCCATCATGTCCCCCTGTGATGTGAAAAAGTCAGTCTCGTGCCATCTAAGGATTTATCAGATGTGAGGTTTCTGGCGTTTTTAACATTTTTATTCTTTTTAATCGTTTTTGTCAAGTTATTTTGTGCTGGAGTTAGGTTTTTTTGATAAGTCAATGGGGATGTGAAAATAGGGGCCTGCGTCTGGAAACAATCAGGTTGCTATCTTTTTTGATAGATCCTCTTCTTTCGGTTCTTCAAGACAAAAAGGTCTTCCAGGTCTTTGGGGATCGATTCCGATCTACCCAGGATCAAATAGCCCCCCCGGTTCAACGATCTGAAAAGATTTGAGAAAACCCTTTCCTGGAGTGGCGCGGAAAAATATATAAGGGTATTGCGGCAGAGTATGAGGTCGTAGTTGGTAACAACCCCGGCGGGCGGGCATATATGCCTCTCTGATGTCAGGTTATGGGTAGTAAAGCTTACCAGCGCCTTAATGGAATCGACTACCTCGTAGTGATC
The DNA here is from genome assembly GCA_030611815.1 of Desulfobacteraceae bacterium. Lineage (GTDB taxonomy): Bacteria > Desulfobacterota > DSM-4660 > Desulfatiglandales > Desulfatiglandaceae > Desulfacyla. Next base: position 4,350 of record JAUWPC010000129.1, on the reverse strand, counting down.
TCCGCGTACATGAAAATATTCATCCAATATTCCCTTTTTTACCTCTCTTACGGCCTCCTTGTCATAAACCCCAAGCCTCGCCTTTTGGAGAGTCTTTTCATCTATGTCCGTGCCGAATATGGTAATGTCATAGTCACCTGTCTTTTCTTTTTTCCTCTTCAGATATTCGACGAGGGTTATGGCCACGGAATAGGTCTCTTCTCCATAGGCGCATCCTGCGCACCATATTCTGAGCACATCTTCCCCCCCCTCCTTTTTTTGTCTGAACAAATCGGGGAATATTTCATTCTGCAATCTTTCAAATACATATTGATTCCTAAAAAACCGGCTCAGCTTTATTGTGAGGTCGCTCAGCAGATGACTATATTCCTGAGGCCTTTCTTCAAGTATATCCAGATAATTGTGGTAATGAACTGCGCCCGTAACGGCCATCCTCCTTGCCAATCGTCGCTTTATGGTCCCCTCCCTGTATTGAGAGAAGTCGAATCCATACATTTTGTATAGTTTTCCCAGAATCAGTCTAAAATCTTTCTCTTCCTTATTCATTCAGCATCGACCTCTTTCAGGACATCAGGTAACTGTTCAATGATTCCTTCCACGTCCTCTGATTTCAAATCAAGGACTGACAGGGCATGTTGATGAAGGGGGCCGGCCAGGACAGAGGGGCCGGATCCTGCCCCGAACATGGAGCAGATGATATCCGCGATATGGATTACTGAAACAAGTTCTGAATTTTCTAATCCCTTTTCGGGTTCGTGGTGGAAAGAGACCGCTTCCACAAAGGGCTGGGGCAGTCCCCACTCCATAGCCACAATCCCTCCGATCTGTGTGTGATTATAACCCAATATCTCATCTTCGGCCTCAAGAAACGTCTTTGCATCATTGATGACCCTGTCCATGACAAGGTTGAAGTTTTGAAATGCATGCTGGTCTAAGATCGACTTCCCCATGTCGTGAAGGAGACCGGCAGTAAAGAATAGGGCGGGATCTCCGAGCCCCTTTTCACGGGCCATAAGCTCGGCCACCATTCCACAGCAGATTGAGTGTCTCGACAGATCCCCTTCTTCTGTGGAATAATACTTGGGCGCTTCTTCGTAAAGCTTGTATCCGGACGCGGCAAGGACGATCTCTTTCAAGTTATTAAACCCCAAGAGAGAAGCAGCATCGGATATGCTCTCTACCCTGTGCCTGAAACCGAATCGGGCAGAGTTACACATCTTCAATACGTTTGCACAAATCGCCTGATCTCTCAATACGTAGCTTTCCAGGTCCGAAGGGCTGTACCCGGAAGAAAACTCGATCAATGAAATCACCCTCCGGGCCTTTTCCGGAACTGGTTTTAAGTATTCGATTCCTTTTTTAAGCTCCTCCAGATCTATCTTTCTTAGTCTAATAGGGAGTCCGCCTCTGGATACCTTCTCCCCAGCATATCTGGTATCTGTTTTGCCGCTGCTCGGCTTGAGGCTCAATACCCTTCCCAAATACCCTCCGACGGCCTTGTTCAAAACAGGTATCCCTTCCTGCGCTAATATTTCCTCGGCCCTGTCAGAGTTTCTTCTCCCTATATTCATATCCACGCTCAGCCTTTGATTTGTCAACATGAGGGCCCCTCCGGCGATTTCAGCGACAATGTTCTCCTTGGAGGCGCCACGCCCTATCATTTCGGTAAGGAGGAGTGGAATCCCGGTACTTGCGTATCTCGCAGGGAAAAGGGTTTCCCTTTCTTTCCTCCCCTGGGGGAGAACTATGTGGATCAGGCCACCAATACGAGCGTGCCGGTCAAACAAGGAGACTCCAACACACGAACCGAGATGTGTCTCAAGCACGGGCGAGCCACCCCTAACTACTCTGAATTCCCCAGGCGGGACAAGATAGGTTTCCATCATAAATTTCCACACCTCCATTTTTTCTCACAGTTCATCTCACGGACTCAGCTCTCTGATTAAGTTTTGCGTATCTCGATAAAAATACCCTAATAATCCATACCAGTCAAGAATAGTGTAAATTCCTCTGCAATTCAGACACTGTGGAGTCCAGAGGCGGGATAGGAACTGGGGTCGGGGTGGCCAAGGTCGGAGCGTAGCATAGAAAGAGGGTAAATTTGGTCTCCTGCCAGTGAGCAACTGGGGGATGGGTATGTATTGGGAGTCTTAGGGCATTTTTCTGGGACAGGAAACCCCCGAAAAGATGTTTGTTGAGTGGACTATATTGTCGAGAACTGGAGGGTAAGATGCATAAGGGGTCATAAATGTGGCCGGGGATTCGTCATGACTTCCTTCATTTCCCGGCGGAGTCTCCTGCATTTATCGACTATTTTCTTGCGAGGTTTGTCCTCAAGGCTTGCTATGATGTAAGTGTATTCGATTGGAGTAAACAAACCGTAATAGTTTTCGAAGTAAACGATGATGTGATTGTCCGAGGGTAATAACTGCTGACGAATATGAGGCAGTGTCTGATTGTTTAGTTCCTTTCGTCCCCGGCGGAGGAGATAGTGTTGAAGCAAATTATAGCTAAGCATGATAAAAACGACCTGGTTAACCACCATGGAAAAGGCGCGAGAGGTAAATTTAGTCAGATCAATGAAGCATTTAAGTTGACGGTGTCGCTCTTCGATAGTTATCCGCAGATGGTATTCCCCGGATGCCTCTGTGGGATCCTCCACCTCCTTGGTGTCGACCAGAAGCCATGTTTTCTGGTGGCCGTCAGCATAGGTCTCACGGTTGGCCACAACACTGAGCGGTACTGTGCAGGAAGACCAGCTCTGAAACTCCCCGATACTCGCAGCCTCCCTCTTTACGATGGTTTCCTCCGGCGGTGGTGACGACTCCTGCTGTTTGAGTTTTTCAAGGGTCTCCTGTCGCTTTTTCTCCCGCTTCACGATGGCTTTGGGTTTTGGCCGGGGCGTCTCCTTGACCTCCGCTACCGGCTCTTCTAAGCAAACCCACGTAACATCGGGTTGTTGGAACAGGGCCATGGCATCCTCATAAATATCCATATTGCGACGAACAGGAATAAGCACATCAATACCATAGTCCTTCTTGCAGGTGGAGATGTTCCTACCATCCAGAAACCCTCGGTCTAAGATCAGCCTTTTCATTACTCCCTTACCCACCGTCTCAACAAACTGTTTCACCTGCTCATAAAGCACCGGAGACTCATGGGCATTGCCAGGGAGAATCTTTACCGATACAAGAAAGAAAAAGTCCTTAGTCCGATTCGTGTGCAAGAGCGACACCATTTTGTAGCACCGTCTCCACTGGCAGCCGGTCTTTCGCTCATCGGTCATTTTCTTATATGCCTCTTCGCTGACCGGATGATCGCTCTCATCAAACAGAAGCTTTGCGGACCCCTCATAATTGGGATTATCCGGAACAAAGAGGTAAGAGCCGTCGCCTATGAAAATGCCCTCTTTGTCAAAAGCGCCTTGGTTTTTAAATATCTCTACCACGTCAATAGAAAACCAGTTCATCAGGTCGTCGGCCTCTGTGTCCTTGGCCAGCTTACGCAAAAAATCCTGATCGCAGGGTGCCTCGCGGTTATAATGATTTTTCTGATTGAATCCCTCGCAGGCAATAGTGACATCTCCATTATCCGGATGGATAACCTTCCGAGCGCCTTTAGGACCTAACGCATTGAGCAGGCCTCCTGATCGTACTATCATCGGAAAAGCATTAAAAGAGTGTACACCATGCAGCCGCATAGAAAGGTTGCTGGCTACGTAAAACCAGAGGGGAACTTCCTGTTTCTTTCGAGGGGTCGGGTAGGTCTCGGCAAGTTTATTCAGAATCTTCTTGGCTTTAATGAAACGGAAAAATTCCGTTTCAAATACCTCGCTGGCAGACTCTACATAGTCAAATTCTCCATTACCAAGGGCTTCCAAAACCAAAGGCTTGTTTTGCTCAAAGATCACCAGATCCATTTCTACCCCTCACGTGGCGACCGCTTTTTAACAGGAGAAGGGATTTCCTCCCTTCTCATCGCCTCCATATTATCCATGACTTGAAGTATCTTCTTATGCACCTCGACCAGACGGGTCCGAGCGCGTCTAAGCTTTTGGTATCTCCTGACCTTACTCTCTACCTCCACAAGAGATCCCCGCGGGATGACACGTAACTTCGTCTTTCCTTTCTCGCTGGCGCTAACAACCATACGCCGGTGCAACTCGCCCCGTGCGCACTTGCAGCCTGGCTTTCCGCATTTTCGCTTGAGTTCATAGACCGATCCTTTGATTACAGGCCTATCGGAGAGAAAAGGGTCAAGAAGCTGCCTAACCTCATCCGTGAGATGAACGAGGGCCTGCCGAAGGCGGCTAAACTTACGCTTATCTGCTTTAGACTGTATGCCCATTAT
>JAUWPC010000080.1 GCA_030611815.1 Desulfobacteraceae bacterium | reverse complement strand
CTTTCTGCTTCTGCCAACTTCATTATTTTGAACCCGCAATCCCTCAAAACACCATAGAGCACACCGCACCCGTTGTCTTCGCGCACCCTGTCACCTTCATCGGCTACTTTCAGCATTTTTTCTGCAAGTCCTATGGTCTCTTTTATGCTTTCATCACATGGCCTCATTCCTTTATCCCTCCGGGGGTAATTCATATGCGCTTGTATGAGCAGGTTCTGTGCCAAAAAATATTCTTCAAGGAATAGGCAGTAAAATATCTTTAATATCAGAGAGTTAACCTCTGTCTAACCGTCAGGCTAAATCTTAACCCACAACTATCGAGGAGAAATCATGAGACAGTAGTGTCTCGTCGATAACAATAGGGGCTAAGCTGTTGATATTATAGTGCTTTATAAAGGTCCAAAAAAGGGCTATCGCAGTTCAACTCAAACCGGAAAAGGCCCTAAAAAAACTTGACAGGAAAAATAGCGCTGGGACTATATTGGGAACTACTTTTAATATTAACAGGTTAACTGTTGGTTAGAATAGATGGGCTGCACGGTTCCTTAAAGATCGGGGTCGGGCAAACTGTCTCATATTGTGAAATGAGACAGAAATGTATCATGAGACATCTTGTGTCTCGCAAGACTTAGGTTCAAACTTCTTTTTTAACCCTCCTTCCATTTATTATAAGAATCCTATATAGACCCGCTTAGATTTTGAAGGAATAAAGGGATAAATTAGGACTAATGCGGGATTGACTGAAAGGCATAGGTGGTAGACGATTTGGTAGACGTTTTCACCTCAAATTGGTTCTGGTAGACGAAATAACGTCTACTTACAGGAATCGGGGAAATAGAGGAAAACCTTAGAAATCAGATATTTCACTGAGTTAAAGGTGACTTTGAGATTCGGGTTGCTTGTATTGGGTTCAGGGGGTCCGGAGTTCAAATCTCCACGTCCCGACCAGGAAAGCCTAAAGAAAAGAGCATGTTGGCGATTTGCTGATTTGCTCTTTTTTTGTGGGTTTTAGGATTTGGTACCAAATAGGTATCTCAAAAAGGGCTTAGAGCATCAAAAATCAGGTCCGTTGGAATAGTGCTCTGCCAGTTGAATTTGGTTAGACAGATTGTGTTTCATGGACAGATGCGAGTACCTGTCGGTCATAGATAGGCCGCCATTGTCGGTGCGATATCATATGGCGTGACAGAACGATTCACTTTCGTGATCGCCTATGCCGCCTCTTCGTCCCGGGGGGGCCACTTTAAGGGTATTGCCCTGGGCAACTTATATTTTCCGTCGATAATGGATTTTCCCGGACAGTAACCCGCATAAGGATGTTCCATCCTTCGGTGATATCAACCCGGTTCGGCACATCGCCGCATATTTCCGATCTTTGTGAAAAAAAGCCGGGCGCCCGATCGTCAGACGCCCGGCTTGTTGCTTACCGACTTTTCCTATGGAGAAATATCGGGTCGCATTGCGCTACAGCATTAGTTGCCAATCAATGGCTGCCTCCGCCTGACTGCAGCTTGTCCAAGACCTTGTCGAGACTGAAACTCGCCGCCTTCTGGCGCGGAGGATACTTCTTGAAGGTCGCCAGGAACTGCCCGACATAAGCCTGCGCAGGAATCAACATGTAGGCACGATCGAGGAACCAGTCATCATAGGTATTGGATGTCAGCATTCCACGTTCATAGGGATCACGGCGCAAGTTCTCTAACAGCGGGATGCGCAGCGGTATGAAGGGCTCACGCCACGCCTGAAAGGTTGCCTCGGCGCGCTGCTCCATGAAGATAAGCTTCCAGTCCTGATAGCGCAGTGCGGTCAGGTCGCCGTCATCGGAGAAGTAGAAGATCTCCTTGCGCGGGCCTTTCTCGGCCTTCCCAGTCAGATAGGGCAGGAAGTTGTAGCCATCGAGATGGACCTTATAGTCGCGCCCGATCGCCTTATGACCGGTCAGGAGCTTCTTCTTGACGTCCGGTTCACCCGCGGCGGCCAGGAAAGTGGGCAGCCAATCCATGTGATGCATGATCTCGTTGGACCAGGTGTCGGCTTTGATGTGACCGGGCCAGCGCACCATGGCAGGCACTCGCCAGCCGCCTTCCCAGTTGGTGTTCTTCTCGCCACGGAATGGTGTCATCGCCGCGTCGGGCCAGGTATTCATATGCGGTCCGTTGTCAGTGGAGTAGAAGACGATAGTGTTGCCGGCAATCTTGAGGTCATCGAGTTTCTTGAGAAACTTGCCGATGTGCATGTCGTGTTCGACCATGCCGTCTGAGTACTCATCCTGGCCGGAGATACCACGTAGCTCCTTCTTTACATGGGTGCGGAAGTGCATGCGGGTACCACTCCACCAGACAAACCAGGGCTTGCCGGCCTTATTCTGCCGCTCAATGAAGTCGATGGCGGCATCGGAGGTCTCGTCATCGACGGTCTCCATGCGCTTCTTGGTCAACGGGCCGGTATCCTCGATCTTGCCATCGGCAAAGCTGTGGATCACACCTCGGGGACCGAATTTTTTACGGAACTCAGGATTCTTCGGATAGTCCTCGTTTTCCGGTTCCTCTTGGGCGTTCAGATGGTATAGATTGCCGAAAAACTCATCGAAACCGTGGTTGGTAGGTAACATCTCATCCCGATCACCGAGGTGGTTTTTGCCGAACTGACCGGTGGCATACCCTTGGGCCTTGAGCAACCCAGCAATGGTGGGGTCCTTTTCATGCATCCCCTCTTTGGCGCCCGGCAGCCCAACCTTGGAGAGGCCTGTGCGGAATACGCTTTGCCCCGTGATGAAGGACGAGCGGCCTGCGGTGCAGCTCTGTTCACCATAATAGTCGGTGAAGGTCATGCCTTCTTTGGCAATACGGTCGATGTTGGGTGTCTTGTAGCCCATCAATCCATGGGTGTATTGGCTGATATTTGACTGGCCGATATCATCACCCCAGATGACGAGGATGTTTGGCTTATCGGCTGCTACAGCAGGGTTAAAAGCCCAGGCGAGCATCAGCATGACAGTAAATGAGAATAATAACAGTTTTTTCATCTTACATCTCCTTTTTTATCTTATTTTTTGCCAATGAATTGTTGTTGACGTCTGGGTTGCTGGTTTCACCTCCTTACTTTTTTAAACTTTTAGACTCTTTAATTATTCGACCTTTTTTCGCAAAAAAACCACTTCAAAAGTCTGTCCAATTGCGGCTTGATAGTAGAAACCAGCCAGGGCGTCTTTTTCCGGGTAATAGTAGAGAGTATAGGTCGATCCAGGATATCCTTGGTCCTGTAGTTTAATGAATAGCTTCACCAGTCCCTTCCAGAGAGAAACATTGGCTTCCGCGATATTGATCTTACCGGGATTAAAATAACCCGCATCAACCGAACCTCCAGGATTGACATCCCGGATACGAACAATATAACCACCGTCAGGCCGAATCCATTCACCGATAATTACCTTAAAGTCAGCTTTTTCCTCTGATGCTGCTTTTTCTGCGTCCTGGGAAAAAACCGCCCATGCCAAGATAATTACTATGATTACTATTTTGAAATAATTTTTTTGCATAATGTTGTCTCTGGCGGACAAAATAGTAGGAGTCAAGGCGGCGGATGTCAAGGTAGTTGTCGCGCCAAGCGCATTTAAGCCGCAGTCTTCATAACGTTCTCTTGCTGTGGCGAAACCCAGTGTTAAGCCTTCTCTATGCAGCCGCGAAAGAATAGACCTCACATCTTGATTAGGGTAATAAATCGGGTCTTCAATCCCTTCTTTGTCCTTAACCCTGAATCCCGCTTTCAGCGGGAAACCCTGAACCCGTGAACGGCTACATATTATTATTTCCCTCGGTCCTCTAAACCACGCTGGCAGACCTCAGTTTATGTGACAGGCGGGCCTGTTATTTGAGTTCAAACGGGTAGATAACCTTCCATTCCTTTTTCATGTCTACCACGGTCCATCCACGCCTCTGGGCTTCGTCCAGGGCCTTGTCCAGGCGCCCAACATGCGATTTCCGGTCATAGGCCCACTCACGCTCATTATCCGTGTGATGCACCAGGAGCATGAAGCGTTTGCCATCTCCTGCAGCGGTCCACTGGAGCATCTGCAGGTCACCATCTGAGTTACCAAAAGCCGCAATGGGACGACGTCCGATGTGCTGGTTGATGCCAACAGGTTTGCCGTCTTTGTCATCGATGAAGTTGATTTCAGGGAGCCGGACCAGTACAGGCCGGCCATTACGCATTTCGAACTTCGTCTTTATGCTCGATCCAACCACCTGTTCAGGCGGGATATTATAAACACGCTCGGTCCACGGCCGCATGAATTCTATGCCGCCACCGGAAATGATATAGGTCTTAAAACCTTTTTCGCGAAGATACGCAAGAAGTTCTAACATTGGCTGAAACACAAGGTCCGTGTATGAGCGGTTGAACCGGGGGTGCCTCGCAGTCTTAATCCACTCTTTTACAATACTTTCAAACTCAGTGATCGTCATGCCGGAGTGCGTTGCCATGACAAGCTCGATCAGGCCTTTTTCTCCTGAAGCCCAAAGGGCCTTCATGTCATTGTCCAGCACGGCCTTGAACGGCTGTTTGGTTTTCCATTCGGGATGTTTCGGTGCAAGCGCTTTGACCCGGTCAATGGCGAACAACAGTTGGAAGTAAACAGGCCTCTCTGACCAGAGGGTGCCGTCATTGTCAAAGGTTGCAATACGATCGGCAGGGGGCACGTAATCGGGGCTTGACTTATCGGTAACCTCTTGAACAAATTGAAGAATAGCCTGTTTGCCCGGACCATTTTTCCAGGAAGGGAGAGGGTCGGCCGCACCGCTCGCCGAGACCGTCCGGACAAAAGTTAAACTGGCAATCGCAAAAGACAGTGCCATAAACACTATCATCACTGCGAACTGAATTCTTCGTAGATTCTGTTTCATGGAAATCCTTTCTTTAAACAGGGGAAACAGTGCAATTTTGAATGTTAGCTTCATTAGAATCTCCTTTTGGATATTGCCTGGACCCGATGATCAGGGATTAGACCCCATTCTTTTTTCTATCAGCATACATTAATCGCTTCCCCGTTGCTCCCGCTTGATAATATCAAGCGTCCGATGCCCTGTCAAATTTGAGGGGTGTCTATCAATCATCTGCTCGGCCATCTTCCTGGCCTCCTCGTATCTCTTCCGTTTGAGATAGAATTCGGCCATCCCCTTCAGATAGTCCATATTGTCCGGATCAAGTTCCAGCGCCCTCATCAGTGCTGCTTCCGCCGCCGGATCCCTCCTCAGATAGTCCAGGCTCCGGGCTGTATTATAATGAATCCGTGAGCGTTTTGGCAGGCCGCGTGCCGCAGAGGAAAGGTGGGAAGAGGCCTCATGGTATTTCTTTTGTTCCGCAAGGAGTAAACCGAGAGAGTACTTCAATTCGTACATTTGAGGATGTGCTTTAACAACCTCACGGAGCAGCCGTTCGGCTTGGTTGTTTTTGCCGAGCCGATTATAAAGCATGGCCAGATTAACCTTGGCCGGGTAGAAAAGGTCGTCGATCTTTATGGCGGCCTGAAAGTTTCGGATGGCATCCTCAGGCCGTTTCAGTGCAACGTAGAGATTACCGAGGTTGTACCGGCCAAAGGCAAAGTCGCCGGAATATTCCATTGCACCGACAAATTCATTTAGATCGCCCTGAAACACCTCTTGCTCGTTGTAGTCTAAATGCTTTGAGTGCCCTCCGGCCAACTTGGAGGCGGCTTCGATGCGTACGGCCTTGACCGGATCGTAGAGGAGCGGAGAAATGAGCTCGGCCTGCCGTTTCATATAGGCGACATTTAAACCTTCTACCGCGGTCCGACGGATCAGGGCCTCATCATCCATCAATGAGAGCTCATAGGCCCGGGTGGTCTCCTCTCCGGGAAAGGCCTTCAAGAGGGATAGTGCGGTGGCCCGCACGATGACCGGGTACAGGGGATCAACGGCCACTCGTACGAGGTCCTTATGCGCACCAGGCATTCCATTGCGACCGGCTTGGATGGTGGCTCCGTAATGACGTCTTCGCCCCGGACCGTACCATTTGGTGATATATTCATCGGCCCACTGTGCGGTTTTATCCACGTGACACCGGTTGCAGGCATTGGGGGTACCCATCTTGACGCTGAGATCCGGCCGGGGAATTCGAATACTGTGATCCGGCCGGTAGTCAATTCCCATATAGTAACGACCCGGCATATGGCACTGCACGCACTCGGCCCCGGTACCCACATCGAAAAGCACCTCTCCCGTTTTTGATCTGATGGGCTCGCCTTTTTCTCCCTCTTTTTTGTGAAAATGATGCTCTTTGGTATCATATTCATCCGCTCTGTGGCACTGCAAACAGAGATCGTTCCCATCCCTGATCAGCTTGAGACTATGCACATCGTGACAGTCGCTGCAGCGCACATCCCGATCATACATCTTACTCTGTGTAAAGGACCCGTATACATACACTTCATCTAAGATCTGTCCATCAGGGAAATAGAGTTCAGGAGTGAGCAGACTGGGCAGGAGGCTGTCTAAGAGGTCTGGTTCTGCGTGGGTATAATCACCAAGGATAGCACGCCGGGAGTGACAGGGTGCGCACAACTCCACAAGCTTTCGCGAGCCGAGTCCGGATGTCTTTACCAGAAGATCATAGTTTTCCAGTCGCGGCCGGGCCATGTCCGGGAGTTCAGCCCATTTCACGTGCAGCGATCCTGGACCGTGGCATGCCTCACACCCGACATCTATGTCCGACCAGGTGGTCTGATAGGTATCGGTCTTGATATCGTAGTTTTTTTTCAGATTAGTGGAATGACATTCTGCGCACATTCCATTCCAGTTCTGGCCTGCATTGGTCCAGTACAGCCAGTCCTTCGGGTCCATGGGCCCCTTTGGATAGAGGTGGTACCACTTTTTTTCTCTCACATCCCAGGCAATGGGAAGGCACTGCAGGCGCCCTCCCGGAAATGGCACTAAGTATTGTTGTAATGGGTGCCAGCCGAAGGTATGGGTGATCTCAAACTCGCCCATCTTACCGTCCGGCCCCTCGGTATAGACGAAAAATTTCCCCTCCTTTCGATAGAACCGCGATGTGACTCCATGGATTTCAAACACGGCCTTGTTGAAATCTCCCAGCACGGTCTCGTCATCGGCCACGCCCATGGCATGATCGTGGTGAGAACCTTGCCATTTGTCGTATTCTTTTTTGTGGCAGTCCATGCATTTTGTGCTGCCGACAAAAACAGATGCCCGCTTCGGTTGAATGCCATCTGCTTGCGAAGTGATAGATGCCTCTTTGAGGAGATAGAGGGGGATTGAAAGAATAATAACGATGGTTGCAATAAGACCGCTAATTTTCCAGCGTTTCATGTTTGAACCTTTTTGGCATACACGACCTGCTCTGCGCGAAACTCGCTCCGCTTGATCCGCTTTCCGGTATCCACCTTCACCATGTTGTTCTCGATGAATAGACGGTAGAGATCTAAGGGTCGGGGGGCCGGCGGGTTGATCACCTCTCCCTTAATATCAAAAGCCGAAGCATGACAGGGACAGGCGAACCTCTTCTCCTTATCCAGCCAGGGAACTGTACATCCAAGGTGAGTGCACTTACGAGAAACAGCCAAGAAACCACCGTCTTCCAACCGGCAGAGGTAAAATTTACCCCTGATGAAGGCAGTTACTGAATCGAGGTGGAATTTCGCCACCGGGCCTGCTTCAATAATGGTTTCAGAATCCCCTGATTTCACCCCTGTCTTGCTCGGACGAAGATACGCCATAACAAGGAGGGCAAATTCAAACAGGGCAAGAATCCCCAGACCGATCCAGAGTTTGTTTAAAAACGATCTTCTGGAAGGGTCTTGGGGAAATTGCTCTTCCTTAATCTTCTTTCTTTTCTTCTCAGACACAGATTTACCTGGTTAAAAACCTCGTAAGGGTTCACGGGTTCAAAGGTTCCCCCGCACCATGTGCGGGGATCTTCGACAGGGCCGAGTAATCCCAATGGAAAAACAACTTACGGCCAGGACAGTCTCATTCCAGATCCCCTGAACCATATCCCGGTTATTGTCAGGATAATGAATGCCGTCAGAAAAAAGCAGAAAACCACCTGAACAGTCTCATTTTTGTTAGCATGATACCTGGGTTTCAATAACAGGTAGAATCCATAAAATCCAACTAACACAATGCCGAGCGGAATTAGACCCTGGCTGATTACGGGTGATAACCCCGGTATCCAGACGGCAAAGTCGACCACATACTCGTCTAAAAGAATTCCAATCGGTGTGGCAATCAAGGCCGCAGCAGTCGCTCCAATTGCCATACGGCGCCCTTTTGAAGAGGCAAACCACACGCCTGCCGTGTTGGAAGGATAGTGCATATAGGGAATAGATACCAGGGCGATAATCATGAGAACAGGTATAAAAAAGAGTGCAATGAGCGGGCTAAAATGGAGAAGTATCTCCTGAAACCCCAAGAAGTACCATGGCGCCTTTGTCGGGTTTGGGCTCAACCCGGGATTAGCCTTGCTCTCGAGAGGAGCGTTGAAGAAAACGGAAATAACCAGGATGAAAGCGATCAAAATTAGGGCCAGGGCTATTTCCCGGACGATCAGATTCGGAATGCTCGGGACCATCTCACCCCGGGTTTCATTATCTTCCTCTGGGGTACGAGGAATGACGAGACCACCCGCCTTTCGTACACGCCAGAAGTGAAAGGGCATGAAAAGGATGATAACAGCCGGGAGGATGACCGTATGGATCGCGTAAAAATTAGTTAGCGTAGATGGGCCTACCTCGGCTCCACCTCGTATCATTTTTTGCAGCCACAAACCCGCTCCGGGGATGTAATCGAACATGCCGGTGCAGATGGTAATTGCCCAGAAAGAGAGCTGATCCCATGGCAGCAAATACCCGGTAAAATTGGAAAGCAGTACGGTCAAGAAAAAGGAAAGACCGATGATCCAGTTGAACTGACGCGGGGGATGGAAGGCGCCGGTGAAGAATACCCGAAGGAAATGGAGAAAAACTACCACCAAGAGGATGTTGGCGCTCCAGTGATGGATATTGCGTATGAGTTGTCCGAACTGGATGTCATGCTGGAGATGGAGGATAGACTCGTAGGCCTTATCCGGGAACGGATGATAGGCAAATTTCAGCAGCACACCCGTCCCGAACAGCATTAGAATCAGCACGACGGCCATACCGCCGAGACCCCAGGTCAGGGTGAATCGCAGGGTCCGGGACGGGACGTTGCGGGGCCGGAAGTGCAGGATGAACGTATTTAAATAGCGGCGATAGCGCTCTTGGTCCTTAACCCCCCGCAATATCCCGGGAAAAATGGAATGAAAGAGACTCTGAATGAAACCGATCTGATGATCTATCCCGTTCCGGCTCTTGCCCATTCCATTTTCCCAAGTGATATCTCAAATATTGAGAGAATCTTCATCTCCCCATATGCTCACCCATTTGCCTATTTGCCCTTTTCGGCCTTGGCTAAGGCTTTTCGAAGGTTGGCTGAGCCCGAGTTACTCACATCCTTTTTTACCAGGATGTCCACCGGTCGAACAGACTTGCCGTAGTAATCCTTGTTAAAATCATCGTTGATCTTGATCATCGAGCCGTCGAGTGAGAGTCCTGCATAGGCCCCCTGTGCACGGGAAAAAGAAAGCAGATCTCCTGTCACCCCTTTTGCAGCCGCCCCGCCTCCCACCGGACCCAAGGCCACAGAGGTGTCTCCACCGAGTTTAAAGTCTGTGCCATAAAGGGATTCCAGCCCTCGCTGAGTCCGTATCTGCATAATCACCTCAGAGGACTCGGCACCGATCTGCAGGCCAAAGCTCACAGAGCCGATGCTGTAAAAAGCAGGTTGACTCCACTGTCCTGTTTTGGCGTCACGAATCAGCACCACGCCTCTGCCGCCGGACCCCCCGAAGATAAACCCGGCCTTGAGCAGTTGCGGTACGATAAAAACCCCTTTGGAGTCTTTGAGATGGCTTGTAAACCATTTCATATCTGCTTGTTTCACGAAATTATTCAATGTCAGAAGGGCCTGGTCCACCAGGATCTGCGGTTTGAGGTCTTCCCCTGCTCCTGCCGGGGGGGCAGAGAGAAAAAAGACCGCGGCCACAGACAGGCAGACAATAAAACGAAACGCCAACTTTACTTTTTTACTTCCAGTCATGATGATATTCTCCTTTTTCAAATAAACTTAAATAATTATCCGCCCTGAATGCAAACTTTTATTATACCCAGGACGGTATCGTTAAGCACGCTTTATTCTGATTTGGATCAGGTCAACGGGTGGAAAACACCTCAAAAGAAGTCCGTTGGAATCCAAGCACCACCTCCTTTCAATCCTATTTTGAATTTTAGATTGCGGATTTGTTCCGCACATAATTGAAACATAAATCAAATCGGTTACAAAATCTATCTCTCAATTCAATTCGAAGTCAAAATCAGGGACCAAGACCCGGGCTTAGCTTTATTGGGAGTTGCCTTTTGTTGCTTTCAGCAACGCCTCGGTTCCCGCACCCCAGTTCAGAATGGCGCCGAGGGCATCCTTCATGGGAACTTCCAGCCTTTGAATTTTTTCGCGGCTGACGATCTGAAGGGTGCCCACCCCGGGCATGGGTGCAAGTGGCACCAAGACGGTGAACTTGCCACCGGCGTGCTCTTCGACAATGAAGCCCAGGAGTTCTGTCCCAGGATCTGTCCTGATGAGTGCGGGCTGAAGCTGATTCGGCACGTCCCGGCCCGATAACCTTCTGGCCAGATTTCGAAGAATCACATAGGGCGGAATGCGGTTAAGGAACGTCTCTTCGATCCATTTTCCAAAACGCCTGGCAGCTTCAGTTCTCATGCCCAGACCCACCAGAAAACAGCCTATAACCAACAATCCTGCGGCTTCCAATCGGAGTGCCCATTCAGATGTGGCCGCCCCTTTGGGGAGTAGATCCGCGATCGGTGTGGCCAGGGCCAGCATGGCGTCAAACAACTGCCCCATCATCAGATAGGTCAGGAGGACTGGCAGGAGGATCAGAAAACCGTCCACGATCCTTGAAAATGTAAATTTTGGAATATTCTGCATGGATATTATCTCCTTCTGAATTTCTTCACGGACCATTAATAAATCTCAAACGCCCATGAATGGTGAGCTATAATTGGGGCGTAGCCCCGGTCAACTGGATCTTGGCTTTGTGTATGAACAATCCCCTCAACTTGTCCCAGAAATCACCTCCAAGCACAAAAAAACTTGAAACCAAGAGTCCATCTCCGATGAGATTCGCAGCCAAACGGTAGTCTTCATATCCCGGAATCCTTTCTACCCCATAAGGTCCGACCCAGCCGAAAAGGATCGGCAGCAAGAACATGACAAGCCCGATCCGGTAGCGCGCCGGGCTCACCTCGTCAGAGGGCGCCATCTTCTTGAAAAACCCCCAGAATTTTCCCTTAATATAGTTAAAACCAGACTTTCCCATGATGGC
>JAUWPC010000003.1 GCA_030611815.1 Desulfobacteraceae bacterium | reverse complement strand
AAAGGAGTAACTTGTAACACTCGATAAAGCTTATCCACTTGAGCACTCTGGGTTACCTTCCCGTTTTCATACCTCCCCACAGTTTTCTCATTTACTGAAAGAAGCTTAGCCATTGATTTCTTATTGAGGCCCAATCCTTCCCTAATGGATTTTAGTGTATCGCAAGGCAATAAGCCGTCAATTATTCGACGGAAATCTGCAAGAGATTTTTCAATTTTTTCATTATCAGTATCGGTCAACCCTTCATAATTACATACACCGCAGACAAATACCTTTTGATTGAGGATTCTTTTTGTTCTATCCATGTAAACAAACAGCAAATCCTTATTTATTACCTGTAACTTCCCCTTCTCGCACACCGGGCAAAGACGGCCCTTTCTTAAGGTAAACATAACGTACCTCGTCAGCTTTCATCTGGCTTAAAAGAGGTTAATAAAAAGTGATCTTGGAACAACTTAAAAAGAGATATCGTCGAGGGGGATGAGGCATCTAAAGCAATAAACATGGTCCGCCGAATGGTACGTAAAAGCACTAAGCGTGCGCCAAAACCAAAAACCGAAAAGTCTGAAGATTCTAATGAAGGGCAGAGTAATGACGGTAATCAAGGCGTATAATTTAGAGATAACTATTTGGATTGTGGAATAATCCACAAAATCACTTGACTTTGTGGGATTTATACCGATACTATAATTTATAAGGGACAAAAAATGTGGGATTTTCCACAAAAAACTCTTGACATGGGATTTGCTCTGCGTTAACATTGTACAGAATATGCGCCCCTCGTTATTTAAACATTAATAGCGGGGTTTAATATACTCCCCCTGTTTCCGATAACGAAGCAGGGGTTTTTTTTGATAGGAGGTAGCTGAATGGGCAGAACTGTTATTTTTGTCGATGGCGAGTATGTTAGGATAATCTTTAATAAGGCTGGTTTTCGGAACGATGTGCCAAAAATCATAGAAAAAATTCTTACACTAAGCTATACTCAGCAGAATGACCTTTTAAGGGTTTACTATTACACATCACCGCCATACCAAGCCTCCAGCCCGACCCCTGATGAAAAAGAAAGATATAAGTTATTCCAAAAATTTGAGAACTTCTTGAAAAAACAAGATAATTTTGAGATTAAGCTCGGTAGGACAGAAAAGCGCGGTACTGAATTTGAGCAGAAAATGGTTGATGTCTTATTGAGTATTGATTTAGTCGAATTGAGCGCCCGATCGAAAATCAGCACCGCTATTTTAGTTGCTGGTGACAGCGATTTTGTACCCGCTATCAAAAAAGCCAAGTATAACGGTGTAAGGACTATTCTTGTTTGTTCTGCCAATAAATGGGAATACCATAATAACCTTTGGAATGAAGTAGACAGACGACTTACCATGGACCAACAATTCATGAAAGAGTGTTCTTCCCAACAAACATAAGCATTCTCCCCTAAAATAATCCCATTCCCACCAGCCGTCTCCGGGCGGTTTTTTTGTGCTTTATACCCTCAGACCTTAATCTTTCTAAAATCCCTAAAGAAATCATAAATCTTATCGCGAGTTTAGGAGGTTGGATATAAGGTTGGAAATTGATTTTTTGGCAATGAAAAAGGGGCTGCGGATATGCCGTAACCCCTTGATATCATTATGGCGGGCGATGCGCGACTCGAACGCGCGACCTCTGGTTCCGGAGACCAACGCTCTATCCAACTGAGCTAATCGCCCATTGAGACCTTTTTATCAGCTTTTACCTGCCAGGTCAAGGACCTGTGGAGATGACAATTTATAACGCTATCGCGCTATTCAGTACGCTACTCGTTCCAGTACTTCATGCGCTTCCATGCCAGATCCTTGAGTCTTTGCAGGAGTTCGGGGGACCCCTCCTCGACATCCTTGATATACCACTCTAAAATCTCTGTCGGTTCTATGGTCGTAATCGTAACCGTGCGCTTGTCGTGCTGACTGATAACTCCCACTTCCCCGATGATCTCGCCGGCCCCTAACTCATTCAGGACAAAGCCATCTTTTGCAACTACATTTATCCTTCCTGAGCTAATTAGTGCAAAAGTGCCGCCAGAATCCTCGCCTCTCTCGTAAACCGTTTTGCCCGCGGAGAACTCCCTGGAATTTGCTCTCATGATCAAAAGATCCATCTGGCCCTCATCCAGGCCTTCAAACAGTTCGCACCCTTTAAGAGCGGTTTGCATAACATCCGAATCCATTTTGCAGCTCCTCCGTAGTCTATTGGCCGCAGCCATGATTATTGTAACCGTTCACAGGTTCAGGGTTCAACGTTCAAGGTTAAGGACAACGAAGGGATTGAAGATCCGAAGTCCTCGTTAAAAATGCTCATTTTCCCAAGTAATTGCCAATTTGGCTCTAAATTTTGGATTAGGCCTGACGAAGTTGACGCTTTTCTCGTAAATACGCATCCCAAATGCAGTCCGGGGACGAGAATGGAACCTTGAACCTCTGAACCCTTGAACCCGCGAACACCTACTAATTATTTAAGTGCTAACTTGTTATTTGACAGAATTTACTCTCAGAGGTCAAGCCCCCATTTTTTCAAGGCTGCAACTCCCCCCTGCAGATTATAAGTGTCCCTTATACCCATTTGGTCCAAGGTCACCTGTGCCTCGTAAGACCGAACGCCGGTATTGCAGATAAGAACCATTCTCTTCTCTTTGGGCACCTCCTCAATCCGGACTCTCAGCTCATCCTGGGGGATGCTCTTCCAGTTATCGGGGTATTTATTGACAAAATATTCCGCATTTCCCCAACCCCGGCAGTCCAAAAAGATGGTGTCGCCGCTATCCCGCTCCAACCACCAGTCAACAAATTGATCCGCGTCGATTACCCTGTTCTTGCCGGCCAAGGTGTTTTCGGCCGTATTGCCCAAGGCATTCAGGATATCCATGGCCGACGAAAAAGGGGGCGCATAAAGAAGCTCGAGGTTGCTGATATCAGCGGTCGTAGGTCTGTACTTGAGTATGGCCGCAACCGCACTGACCCGGGCAAACATGCTGTGACTCATGCTCCCGAGCCCCTGGATCCCTAAGACCCTTCCTGTCCCCTTTTCCACCACCAATTCTAAGTAGACCAGGTCCTTGTCAGGATAAAAATGGGCCCGGTCAAACTGGACCACAAAGACACTTAAGGCATCAAAGCCCTCGGACTGCGCCCTTTTAAGGCTCATACCCGCATTAGCTAAAGATATCTCAAAAAGCTTTATGATAAAGGTCCCGACAGCCCCTTCAAACTTCGCGTTCCCGCCTGCCAGGTTTGTGCCGATGACCCGCCCCTCCCTGTTTGCCAAGGAACCTGACGGTAAGTAGGCGGACTTCCCTGTGACAAGGTCAGTCACCGCCACACAGTCCCCCCCTGCATATATATCCGGGTCAGAGGTCTCCATCCTTTCGTTGACTGCTATAGCGCCATCAGGCGAAATCTCGAGACCGGCATCCCTGGCCAGATCAGAGTTGGGTGTAACTCCCACTGCCATGATCACCAAATCAGCGTCCAAGGTCCTCTTGTCGGTAACGACCTTTTCCACCCGGCTGTCGCCTTGGAGTCGCACGACCTGCTCTCCAAGGTAAATGGAGATCCCATTTTCCGTCAAATGCTGCTGACCCATCCGGGCCATATTTAAGCTGACGATTCCCGGCAGTATCTGATCCGCCACCTCGACAACAGAGGTGTCGATCCCCCATAGATCAGCTAATGCCTCGGCCATTTCAAGACCGATGGCGCCTGCCCCGATAATTACGGCCTTTTCAACCTTGCCTTCGGCGACATCTTTTTTGATCGCCACCGCCTCATTGAGATCAGATACAGTAAAAACCCCCTCGAGCCGGACTCCGGGAATGGGTAGTTTTTTTGGCCGGCTTCCAGTGGCCAGAACAAGCTTATCATAAGGAAAAGTCTGTTCTTTTCCATCCAGGACATTTTGCGCAAGCACCATCTTTTTGCTTCGATCTATGGAAACGGCCCTGACATTTATAAGGACATCGATATCTTTTGCATCCCTGAAAAACTTCTTGTCGCGAAGCATATGGAAGCTGGTTGACTGTAGCTGGCCTGGATCGCTCACGTCACCAGATACGAAATAGGGTATCCCGCACCCCCCGTAAGAGATAAGGTCAGCTTGGTCAATCATGGTTACCTTTGATCCAGGCTCCAGCCTCTTAAAACGGCAGGCAGCTTTCGGACCTAAGGCAACCGCCCCGATAATTACGACATTCTGCATGGCAAGGTTCCTTTGCTGTTGGTAATATATGATATTAGTTACTTATAAAACATAAAGAGAGAACTTTTCAATGTTTTTCCGGTATCAGGCCCACGAACCAACGGCCATCTTCGCCTTGCCGGGCTGCAGAAGGCGTGTATTTTGTTTCATTGGAAATGAGGTTTATAAATCGGCCTAAACCACTACCTCAGATAGTGGTACCATAAGTTTGAAGTGCCTAAAGTTCAAGGTAGTAATATTTAACATTTTCAAATTGTCTAAAGTCCTCGATCAAAGTCTTGGCTGAGCGAACTCTTACTGTGCCTCTCGGCAGGCAGGACTGTCGAATTCCTTAACTTTAGGCACTTTAAACTTTAGGCACTTGAATCTCGGGGTTTACAGTGTACAAAAATAGTTTACAGTCTACCCGCTTAACCAAACAAGGCTCCCCATCCCGATACTCATAATTCTCTTATATTTACGACACCTTAAGACATTTCATGCTGGGCTTCGGCTTCTGGCACATTAATTGCTTGATATAACAAAGTGAAAATTCTATCCTACATTCGGAAAAAGGGATTCTTGTTGGAATTGGTAAGTGATGAACTCACGTACTTACCCGCCTGGAACTCGATAGGGAGGTAAAGTCATGAAATTGCGACTGATTGAGAAATCGGATCTTGATTTGTTTGTTCAAAACCTTATTAACGATTATCAGGTGGACGGGGTAAAGCGTAAGGAAGGTTCATTTCTTTATGGCTCCATAAAATCGCCTGAGGAGCTTTGTTTAGATTTTGACTGTACTGTTATCCCCCCCAAGAAGTATTTTTTGCCCCCAGAAGAGACACTATTCCAATTCACGTCCTCCCCTGCTCTCCAGGTCACCCCCGTGATGGAGAGCAACCCCTTTATCCTCTTCGGTGTCCATCCCTATGATATCAAAGCCATCAATCAGATGGACAGGATCTTTGCCCGTGGAGTTCCGGATCCCCATTACCTGAAACGGAGAGAGGCCGCCCTCATTATCGGCGTGGACCCGACTAAGGTTGCGCCACGCTCCTTCTGGGCTGATATGGGAGCAGCCACGGTGTCTGAGGGCTTCGACCTTATGCTTACAGATATAGGGGAAAGCTTTATTGTGGAGATCGGGAGTAATAAGGGGAGAAGCCTCCTGGAGCAGCATGCAAAGCCGAGACCAGCCACCAGGAATGAGGCCCGGGAGAGAGTGGGCATACGTTCCCGGATCTCTCACATATGTAAGAAAAGAGGCTTCGCCTTCCCCAAAAGAGAGATACCCACACTGTTAGAGCATTCCTGGAAAAAGTTTTTCTGGGAAGAACAGGCCAGTAAATGCCTGAGTTGCGGAACATGCAACCTTGTCTGCCCCACCTGTTACTGTTTTGATGTGCAGGACAATATAGACCTGGACCTGGTACATGGAGAACGGGTCCGTCGCTGGGATGGGTGTTTGCTTCACGATTTTGCCAAGGTTGCCACGGGTGAGAACTTCCGTGAGACCAGGGCCTCAAGATACCGTCATCGTTTCTACCGCAAGGGTCTGTATCTCTTCAGGCTACTGGATGACATGGCATGTGTGGGATGTGGCAGATGTGCTTCAGCCTGTCTGCCGGATATTGCCGACCCGGTAAATCTGTTTAACAAATTAAGGGAAGACGAAAAATGATATAGCCGCAAAAAGGCACAAAATACACAAAAAGAAAACCTTCATGCCGGAATATCATATAGTGCCTGAACGAAATAACTTCCCTATTTCGTAATCTTAATCATAATCGTAATCTTACTCAAAACGATTATGATTAAGAGTACGATTAAGAGTATGAATCCAAAAACAAATAGTTATGGGCTTCAAAAACAGAAATTTCGACTTTTTACGAGGCCATCAAAAATAAGGAGGGATCCACCATGAACCAACCCATGTTAGAAGATTCTCCCTATCTACCCAAATGGGCCGAGATCACCCGAATTGAGCAACTCACTGAGAGTGAAAAGCTCTTCGAGATGCGCCTTGTAAGTGGAGAGCCCTTAGGTCATACCTCCGGACAGTTTGTAGAGTTGTCAGTGATGGGCATTGGAGAGGCCCCTATATCCATCTCTTCCGCTCCCACGGAAAACGATGTTTTTGAGCTTGCTATTCGGAAGGTGGGGAATCTTACCACTGCTATACACAGCTCCGTCACAGGAGACAGGGTGGGGATCCGTGGTCCCTTTGGCACGCACTTTCCGGTAGAAGAGGCTAAAGGAAAGGACCTCCTGTTCGTGGCCGGTGGAATAGGACTGATTCCACTAAGATCATTTATTCGTTTTGTCCTGGATCACCGGGACGAATATGGTGAGGTTATGATCCTTTTCGGTGCCAGGAACCCCTCGGAACGACTCTTTCTCCATGAACTGGAGCAATGGGAAAAAAGGGAAGATATCATTTATCTCGATTCCGTGGATAAATCAGGCCCGGGCTGGAAAGGGAATGTGGGAGTGATCACCACCCTTTTCTCAAAAATTCATGTGGACTCGTCCAGGACTTACTGTATTGTGGTTGGGCCTCCTGTGATGTATCGTTTTGTCATATTAGAGGCAAAAGCAAAGGGCATACCCGACAGGCAGATCTTCCTCTCCTTAGAGAGAAAGATGAAATGCGGGATTGGCAAGTGCGGCCACTGTCAGATCAATCATCTCTATGTCTGTCAGGACGGGCCGGTATTCAGATATACGGACATCTTTGACCTGGAGGAGGCGCTGTGATGGACAAGCCGAGAGTAGCGTTTTTTGACTTTGCCAGTTGCGAGGGGTGTCAACTTCAAGTTATTAACTTGGAAGAAGATCTCCTGCAGGTGGTTGGGGCCGTGGAAGTTGTCAGTTTCAGGGAGGCCATGAAGGGACATTCGGACGATTATGACATCGCCTTTGTAGAAGGTTCGATCACTCGTCACTCGGACGAGGAACGGCTTGAAGGGATACGCAGGTGTGCCAAGGTCCTGGTTGCCCTTGGCTCGTGCGCCGCGTTGGGCGGGATTAACTGCTTAAAGAACTTTCATGATCAGGAATATGTCAAAAAGCTGGTTTATGGAGATAAGGCCTTATTATATGAGACCTATCCGGCCCGGCCTCTTAAAGCAGTTGTTCCGGTGGATTTCGAAATCCCCGGATGTCCCATAAATCGAAATGAATTCGCCATGGTGGTCAAGGCGTTCCTGTTGGGGAAGAAGCCTGAGATTCCCAACTTCCCCGTATGCGTGGAATGTAAAATGGCTGAGAATATATGCGTTTTCGAGAAGGGAATGACTTGTATGGGGCCGGTTACCCGGGCGGGCTGCGGGGCGTGCTGTGTCACGGAAGGGAGCTTTTGCTGGGGCTGCCGGGGCCTTGTAGATGACCCTAATGCCGATTCTCAAAGGGATGTCCTGGCCACCCACGGATTGAGTGTACAGGATGTCCTCGGGAAATTTCGACTCTATACCGGATTTTCGGAGGTGGCAAAATGAGTACTGAAAAGATCATAAAGGTTAACCACGTTACCCGTGTAGAGGGGCATGGGAATATCCATATTAAGATAAGGGATGGCATGGTAGAGGAGTGTCAATGGCAGGTGGTGGAGGCGCCTCGTTTTTTCGAGGCCATGCTCAGGGGACGGAAGTGGTATGAGTTGGCCCACATTACCTCCAGGATCTGCGGAATATGCTCTATCGGGCATACCATCACATCCTTGAAGGCCACTGAGGCGGCCATGGGTGTAGCATTATCCGAGCAGACAGAGAAGTTTCGAAGGCTGCTCATCCACGCTGAAAACCTGCAGAGCCATATCCTTCATTTAGGGTATCTTGTGCTTCCGGATCTCCTGAGAGTCCCCAGTATTATCCCCTTAGCCTCCACTCACAAAGACGAGGTGCTTCTCGTGGTCCGCCTGCATCGTCTGGCCAATGAGATGTCTGACCTCGTGGGGGGCCGAACAACTCATCCGCAACGACCGGTTGTGGGGGGATTCACCAAGTGGCCTACCACCGAAGAGCTGGAGACATTGCGCCAGCGACTGGCAGACTCTGTGCCCGACGTGGAGGCCGTAGCATCCCTTATCAAGAGTCTTGCGGGTGAACTTCCTCAGTTTATTAGGGAAACCGAGTATATCGGCCTGACCAGCGCGGATGAATATGCTCTTTATGACGGTGATATCGCCTCCACGGACGGAGGAACATGGCCCGTGGATAATTACAAGGAGATCACCAATGAATACTTGGTCCCCCATTCCACCGCCAAGTTCACAAGACATAAGAGGGATTCTTATATGGTGGGTGCCCTTGCCAGATTGAACCTGAATTATGATCAGTTGACCCCCAAGGCCAAACAGGTTGCCGAGACCTTTGGACTCCGGCCAATCAACTGCAATCCCTTCATGAACAATATCGCTCAATTAGTGGAAGTGGCTCATTCTATAGAGGATTCAATCCGGCTCATAGATGACCTCCTGAAAAATGGAATCAAGGATGAAAAACCATCGGTCTCGATTCGGGCTGGGCGGGGAAGCGCGGCTGTGGAGGTACCCAGGGGTATTCTGTTCCATGAATACGAGTATAATAAGGACGGAGAATGTGTGTGGGCCAACTGCGTTATTCCCACTAACCAGAACCATGCGAATATCCAGAAAGACTTAGAGGCCTTGGTCCCTGAGATAAAGGACAGGCCGCAAGAAGAGATAGAACTCACGGCGGAAATGCTTGTCAGGGCTTATGATCCTTGCATTTCCTGCTCTACCCATTGTATTTTCCTTTAGAACAGAGTAAAAGATAGGAGGGGAATGATGGACAAACCAAAGATTCTCATTATCGATGATGACCCAGATCTGGTTGAAAGCATGCGAATCACCTTGGAGGCCAACAACTACGAGGTAGAGAGCGCGAGTAATGGTACCGAGGGCCTCCAGCTTGTAAAGGAGGTCAACCCGGATCTTATCATTCTCGATGTAATGATGGATTCCATAACAGAAGGATTTCAGGTTTCGTACCAACTCAGAAGCCGGGATCCGGAATCCGAATACAGTGCTTATTCCAACATCCCCATTCTCATGGTTACAGGTGTATCCCAGAAGATGCATATGAAATTCTCTCCCCAGACCGATGAAGATTACCTGCCAGTGGATGAATTCGTGGAGAAGCCGATCCAGTTTGAGGCCTTGCTGGAAAAGGTCGAGAGACTGATCAAGAAGGGGTAACGTGCCCTAAACCCTCAAGGGGAAAATTGCTGTGGGGACAAACAAAGAGCTTGAAAGCAGCCTCCAGCAGCTTCGACTGTTAAACCAGGTCGCCAAGGATATCACCTCCACTCTTGGATTAGAGCCGAGACTCGGCTTTATCTGCCAGAGCATCATCGATATTATGGGTGTGAAAGGGGTCTCCATCCGGATGTTAGACCAGAAAACGAACCGGTTGGAGCTGGCGTGTGCCTGTGGATTGAGCGAAGCATACATTCATAAGGGTCCGGTAGATGCCGACAAGAGCCTGGCAAAGGCATTGGAAGGAGGGCCCCATTTTGTTTTAGACGCTTATGCTGATCCTGGGCTTCAATACCCCGAAGCGGCCCGCAGAGAAGGCCTTGTGAGCGTGTTGTCCCTCCCCTTAAAGGGAAGGACAAAGGTTATAGGCACACTGCGCCTGTACACCGGCGAGAGAAGAGCCTTTACCCAGGATGAAATCGATTTTCTTTCAGCCTTGGCCGCTCAGGGGGCCATTTCTTTAGAAAATGCAAGGAATTATGATACCCTGGAAAAACAGGATAAGGCCAAAAGTGACTTTATCATGATGATGACCCACGAGTTGAAAGCGCCATTGATGGCAGTCCAGGGGCTTCTGGACGTCATGCAGAAGGGGTATGTGGGCCCTCTGACTGAAAAACAGAAGGAGCTGATTGCGCGGATATACAGGCGCATAGACTCCCTTATGGAGGTATCGACCGACCTGCTTGACATATATGAATGGCAAACAGAGAGGCCTGACACCCAGTCGATTTCCCTTTCAATGAACGAGCAGATACAGAGGGCAGTTGACCTGTTCAAGACAAGCGCTCGGGAA
Source organism: Desulfobacteraceae bacterium (assembly GCA_030611815.1). GTDB lineage: Bacteria > Desulfobacterota > DSM-4660 > Desulfatiglandales > Desulfatiglandaceae > Desulfacyla. The sequence goes on along the minus strand of JAUWPC010000003.1, from coordinate 19,078 downwards.
AAAGGCCTGACCATGGATGTTGATTTGCCGGATGAGGACCTGATTCTCATGGGAAGCGAGGATGAGATAGAGAAGATCCTCAATAATCTGATTACCAATGCCATTAAATATACCCCGAAGGGCGGGAATATCTCCCTGGCTCTCTCCGCTTCAGGAGGGAGTGTGGTTTTCATTATCAAAGACAGTGGAATCGGGATAGATGATCAGGACATCTCCAAGGTATTCGATAAATTCTTCCGGTCCAAGGGAGCCAAGAAGATCGACCCTTACGGAAAGGGCTTAGGGTTGCCCTTTGTAAAGCAGATTGTGGAAGGCCTTGGGGGCACAATAAGAGTAAAAAGTGAGGAAGGAAAGGGCTCTGAGTTCATCCTGGCCTTTCCTACACCCGGATAAACCCGCCATAGGCGGACAAGCCGGAAAAATGCCCTGAAAGCCAGTGATAGAAAGGGCTCCCTGAGGATGAATGGTGGTTCAACTTTTTCAATCCCGCGCAGCGCGGGATTTGGGATTAGTGAGCCTGGAACATATGGAAAAAGTGGGGTCGGTTCCAACTTCGGCCACTTGATTCAATTATTCGACAGCACCCTCAAAAATTCATAATCATACTCGTAATCATAATCATACTCTTTTACAGTCTGTTTGAGAGATCTTTGATTATGAGGCTCATGGGGCAAAATGTGTGGAGATACTCCGTCCGCTCCCCAAACATGCCACTATATCAAACAGATACGGCCTTTATTTTACGTGTTTCACACAATTGGCCTTATGAGCCGATTATGATTATGAGTAAGATTATGAGTAAGAGAATAATCTAATGGCCGATGTTAGAACCAATTCCGAAAAAGTACGCCTCCTTATCGTTGACGATGAAGATGCCTTCCGGCGGACAGTTGCCAAACGGCTGATGAAACGGGGTATAGACACCAAACAGGCGGTAAGCGGGGAAGAATGCTTAGAGATCCTCAAAAAAGATCCTGTGGACGTGGTTGTCTTAGATGTAAAGATGCCTGACATGGACGGTATTGAGACCCTTCATCATATCAAAAAAAAACATCCTAAGACCGAAGTTATCATGCTGACCGGACATGCAACCACCCAGGACGGCGTGGACGGCATTAAGACAGGGGCGTTCGATTACCTCAGCAAGCCGATAGAGTTAGAACACCTGTTAGGCAAGATCATGCAGGCCCATGAAAAGCTCGTCAGGGAGGAGGAAAAACGGAAAGAGGCAGACTTCAGAGCCAACATGGAGCAGCAGATGATAGCCACCGAAAGACTGGCCTCTCTCGGTACCCTGGCCGCCGGGGTCGCCCATGAAATCAATAATCCCTTAGCAATTATCAGGGAATCCACAGGCTGGATGAAGTCCATCCTCAACAAAGGAGAACTTGCCAACATGCCACGCAAGGCCGATTTTGAAATGGCCTTGGGCAAAATAGAAAAGGGGGTGGAAAGGGCCAAGCGGATTACCCTTCAGCTCTTAGGATCTGTCAAGCAAACCGATTCTACCCTTTCTGAGGTGGATTTGAAGGAATTGGTGGATGAAACAGTGGGCCTACTCCAAAAAGAGGCTGCAAATAAGGACGTTGAGATTGTTCAGGAGATTGATCCTGCTATTCGCACCATATGGACCGATCCCTACAAATTGAGGCAGGTCTTGATCAATATCATAACCAATGCCGTTCATGCAACCGGGCCTGGGGGCAAGATCACGGCAACGCTCGAACCGGTTGATGATCGGGTGGCACTCACAATAAAAGACACTGGCCAGGGTATCCCCAAGGAACACCTGAAAAAGATTTTCGAGCCGTTCTTCAGTACAAAGCCCCCTGGTGAAGGGACAGGCCTTGGACTGTTTGTTACCCGCAGTATTATCGATAAATTAGGTGGAGAAATGGACGTGGAGAGCCAGTTAGGCCAGGGGACGAGCTTTTGTATAAGACTCCCGAGATATCCTGATGCGGAAGGTGAGTTGGACAAGAGTTGAGACATAATTTACAATCTGTAAAAAAAGCCGACAAATTCCCTTCAAGAACCCCCTTTGTTAGCCTCTGCTGCATTCTATTAAATTATTTCAAATTAAGTAGTTACATATCATTATTGGGTTTTTTATATCTGGCACGTTGGTTGCAACTCAATTTCTTATATAATTCCTCAATTCCCAAATTTTACCCCGTGGAATAGGGCTCCCTCTGGGAAATTCCTCCGGGGTCGCAATTCCGGTTTATCCGGGTTAGGAGGTGTTACTATGTTAGTAAAAAATTGGATGAGCAAGACGGTTATCACCACCGACGTGAACGATTCAATGAACAAAGTCATGGATCTCATGAAAGAGCATGAAATAGGCATGGTGCCGGTGATGAAAAAGGGGAAGTTAGTGGGGATCGTCACGGACAGGGATTTGAAAAGATCCTCTGCCTCAGACGCCACTACCCTTGAGATACATGAGCTTCTTTTTCTAATCTCGAAAATCAAGGTCAAGGACATTATGACCAAAGATCCGATCACCGTGCCCTTTGATTTTACCGTGGAGGAGGCGGCAGAGGTCCTTATGAAGAACAGGATCTCCGGGGCCCCGGTGACGGATAAGGACGGTCAGGTTGTCGGTGCTATTACCAAGGGAGACCTATTCAGGGTGTTCATTTCTCTGACCGGGGTGGGGAAGAAAGGGATTCAGTTTGCCTTTCAGGTCAAAGACCTTCCCGGAACAATCAAGGAGGTTGCAGATATTATCCGACATTACGGGGGCCGCATGGTCAGCATCCTGAGTTCCTATGAGAATGCGCCCAAAGGGTATAGAAAGGTCTTCATCAGGATGCTCGGCGTTGAGCGTGAGAAACTTCCCCAGCTTGAAGACGATCTCCGGGAAAAGGCCACCCTGCTTTACGTGGTGGATCATCGTGAAAACAGGCGGGAGATTTTTGGAGAAACATTGACAGAGATTTAAACGCTTCTCCTGACACCGGCCTTCTGAAGCCCCTGCGTCTACCTCTACCTGCGGCAGGGGCTTTTCCCTTGATGCAGAATATGGCATATTCGTTGCTATATGTATTAACAGGAGCAGGACAAAATTCTGCAATCCTTGGCTTGTGCCTGGATTGAGAGGAGGTGTTGCTATGTTAGTAACGGACTGGATGAGCAAGACGGTCATCACCATCGACGTTAAAGATTCAATGCAGGATGCCATAAATTCGTTAAAGGAGTATGACATCCCTATATTGCCTGTTATGAAAAAGGGTGAATTAGTCGGAATCGTCACGGACAGGGACATTAAGAGGGCCTCTCCCTCCCATACGACAACCTTGGAGGTTCATGAACTGCTCTTTCTTATTTCAAAAATCAAGGTCAGAAACATTATGACCAAAGACCCGATCACCGTGCCCCCTGATTTTACTGTGGAGGAGGCGGCAGAACTGTTTTTAAAGAAAGGCATATCAGGGGCACCAGTGGTGGATCAGGGAGGTCAAATCGTTGGGACCATTACCAAGAACGACCTGTTCAGGGTCTTGATTTCATTGACCGGTATAGGGAGAAGAGGTATCCAATTTGCCTTTCAGATTAAGGACCATCCTGGGACAATTAGGGAACTCGCTGATATTATTAGGCAATATGGAGGACGCATGGTGAGTATCTTGAGCACTTATGAAGGAATGCCGACGGGGTCCAGAAAGGTCTTCATCAGGATGCTCGGCGTTGAGCGAGACAAACTTCCCCACCTTGAAGACGATCTCCGGGAAAAGGCCACCCTCCTTTATGTGGTGGATCATCGTGAAAACAGGCGGGAGATTTTTGGACAAACACCGGAAAAGTACCTAAAGTTTGGAGTTTGAAGTGCCTAAAGTTATGGGTAAGCATTCACAGGTTCAGGGTTAGGGACAGGGACAGAATTGAAGATCCGAAGTCCTCGTAAAAAATGTCGGTCTTGCCAAATAACTGCCAAATACCATGTTCCAGATTTGTGGGAAGGTAGAAACGATCGGTTTTCCCATACAAAAGGCTTACAAAATGACGTATGGTGATGAGAATACAACCTTTGAACCCGTGAACGGCTATGATTTAGGCGCTTCTGCGGATGGCCTTGACGCTTAGACTGAGTCGTCCGCAGGAAACTCGGATTGCCTCAAAGGAAGGTAGACCGTAAAGACGGAGCCCTTGCCCAATTCGCTTTGAACCTCAATCCGGCCGTGATAGAAGTCCACAATGTTCTTCACTATGCTCAACCCGAGTCCGGCCCCCTGAATCCCTCTTGTCTCAGCCCTTTTTTCTCTGAAAAATTCGGAAAACAGTTTGCTTAGGCCCTCTTTGCTTATACCGATTCCGGTGTCAACGACAGATACCTTGACACACTGTTTGTCCTGTTCCGCTCTAACCCGCACACTGCCGTTGGAGTTGTTATATTTAATGGCATTGCTCAGCAGGTTGCTAAAGAGTCGTACCAATTCTTCGCGGTCTGCATGGATCAGGGGTAAACGTTCAGAGACTTGAACTTCAAGGCCAATTTGGTTCTGATTGGCAAGGGGCTGCATGAGATCCACCACTTCATGGAGAATGCTGTCAATCCGTTGAGGTATAATTTCTCGTTGTATTGCCCCGGCCTCCATGCGGGATACGTCCAACAGATCCCCCACCAGATCCAGCACTGCTTGTATACGCTGTTTCGACCGGGTTATGATTTCCGACTGTTTCTCCCTGTCTTGCACGTATCCCTTCTCCATCACTGACAGATACCCATCCACGGCTGCCAGAGGTGCGCGCAGCTCATGGGCTATCATATTGACAAACTGCGCTTTCACATGCTCCAAACGCTTGGCCTCGCTGATGTCTCTGAGAACGGTAACAGTGCCGCGGAATTGACCCGAAGCCACATCTACAACCGGGGCTACATTGGCGAGCACCCACCTCTCCTCCGGCCCGAGACTGATTCTGACCTCGTTTGACAGACGCTTTTTGTGGTTTGAAACATGGGAAATCATTTTCACCAGCTCTTCACATTCCAACACCTGGTTAATTTCCAAGGGCGTCTGAATAGTGCGGGCGCAGGAAAGAGTCTTGAGCGCTGCAGGGTTGTACAGTACTAATACCTGCTCGGCATTGCATACCATCACCCCGTCAGCCATGCAGTCAATAACCGTACGAAATTGGCTTTTTTCGGTGGCTAATTCAAGCATCCGCTGGCTCCGCTCGGCGTCGAGAAAATTCCGCTCGCGAATCAGACGGACCCGTTCTAAAGCCCGATTGACCAAACGTAAGAGATCGTCCGGGGCAAAGGGTTTGGCGATGAAGTCGTAGGCCCCTCGTTTGGTGGCTTCCACGGCAGATTCTATGGTGGCGTAGGCAGTAATCATTATAAATACAGTTTCCAGCACTATCTCTCGAGCCTGGAGAAGAAAATCGAAACCGTCCATGCCCGGCATTCTCAAGTCCACCAGTACCAGGTCCATATCTGGTTCCTGGCGTAGGATGCCTAACCCCTTTTCGCCGTTTTCGGCTGACAGAACTCGATGGCCTTGAGATCGAAGCACACGTTCACACCCTCGTCGAATACCCACTTCGTCATCGACCACAAGGATCTTGTGGCTATCTCCATCCTTCGATCTGTTTACAGAATCATCAGCCATAATCAACACCCTTTTTCTCCTGGATCCGGCCCACTGCTCTGCCCACGGAAGACATCATCCCTGCTTGGGATCAAGCAAGGTTTCCGGCACGGGTAATGTAAAAATAAAGTCTATCCACTCATTGGAAGCTCCTTCCGCATGGATCTTCTCTCCATGGCGGCGAAGGATTTCACGTGTGATGAATAGTCCCAAGCCGGTTCCTGTTGCCTGTTCTGCTCCTGGTGGCGGCTGGAGCCGGGAGAACTTCTTGAACAATTTGTCCATTTGATGGGGCGGAATTCCCGGACCGTCATTCCAGACGTGGAGTTCGGCCTCGTCGTTGCGCTGCTCCCCGGATAATATCACCGTTCCCCCTTTACGGCCATATTTAATGGCATTGCTTAGCAGGTTCTCGTATACGATCTGGATAAGGGAAGGATCAGCCTGCACAGACAGGTCCTTCTCGATCTTTACCTGCACCCGCATCCCTCTGGATTCGATCCGTCCACGAAAATTGTTCAAAAGGGGACGGATAACATCCGATTCTATATGCAGCGGCCGGGCATGCACCTGCAGTTCGCGTCTTTCTATTCGCGAAAGATTAAGGTAGTTCAGAGTCATCTCTTCGGCCCTGTTTATGGCCCGCCCTACATCGTCGAGCGCTTCTCTTTGATCTTCACTGATTTTGCCGACATACCCATCACGCACGGCAAGCAGGTTGATTTTCATCGCTGCAATCTGGTTCTTAAGCTCGTGGGTTATGAATTCCAGGGCCTCAAGGTAATTTTTCACCCATTGTTTTAACTCCGTTGCTGTTTGCTGGAGATCATCGCGGCTATGCTGCAATTGCTCGTTTCGCTCCTTCAGCGAATTGACCATCTGGTTGAAGGCGCTGGTAAGACGATTGATCTCGTCTCGTTTCGCTGCAGGCGGGTGCGGTAGCTGATAGTCAAGATTGCCTCGAGTAACCTCTGCGGCCCCGGCTGTCAGTTGGGACAGGGGCCGAGCCAACCGTGCGGCCAGCCACAAAGAGAGGAAAACAGCACATGTGAATACAAGAACGGCAACCACAATGAATATGGTCATGGCCTGCCTGCGCATATCGTCATAACGTTTTTTTAGGATGCCTACGTATAACATGCCGACGATGTCGTCTTGGATATTTCGTAAAGGCTCATATGCAGAAATGTACCAGCTATCAACCACAAAGGCGGGGCCTATCCACATCTTCCCTTGACCCAGAACCTGATCATAGACTTCCTCGGAAACACGCGTGCCTATAGCCCGTTGACCATCCGCTCCTACGACATTGGTCGTGATACGAACGTCGCCCTGAAATACGGTGACGGTGCCTAAGTTCTTTCCGTCGTAAGTGGCGGGTGTGAAGATATTTTCTCTAACGAAATCCACGAAATCATAATTCTGGTTGATCACAGTTCCCACTCGGACAATGCCGATCATTTGCTCACTTTCATCCATGATCGGGGCCGCGGCCTCAAGCACCATCGCTTTGGTGATTTCATCCGGTCCACCAGGTTTTGCATGTGGCGTGGGCAGAACACGAATACGTGTCCGCGCTGCCAGAGTATCGTTTTCCGTGGCTAAATCCTCTAAGGGGAGGATAGAGAGGCCTGCTACCGGTTTTTTTTCAAAAAGTACACGTTTAATGATGGGACTGCTCGACGCCTGGACGCCAATATCATCACCGCGTGCCGTCGCAAAAATAATGCCGCGGATGTCCAACATTTGCAGGAAATCGTAACCACACTCAATCCGAAGTTCATCCAGGGTGTGCTGGTCAACCGCCTGATTGGAGGCCAGCTTCTCTGCTATATCGCCGTCGCCTCCCGCTATCACCATGCATACTTTTAAGGCCTCATCGAGTCGTCGTTCCCACATGGCATGGGCAGTTCTCAGTCCAAGAACAACCCGCCGCTCTGCTTCTCCAATGACCATTCTATTAATGAGGAAGCTTCCGGCCAGTATGGTAAGGGCGCCGGACAGAACCGCAACACCAACAAAAGCACCAAGCAACCTCGTGCGTAAAGGAAAGTCCATACTACCTCACGGGTTCATCTCGCAATTTCATACAATACTGGGGAGTAACAGGGTGACCCCTTTTAATTTTCCGCTAACTGGTGCCTGAACGAAAACCACGCCTTGGCGTGGTTCAGGCACGATTCTGGTCCCGCAGGGCGGGATAAAAACTCACACAAATCAGGACGAAATAACTGCCACATTTGAAATTTGTTTTTGGATTCGTACTCTTAATCGTACTCTTAATCATAATCGTTTTGAGTAAGATTACGATTATGACTAAGAGTATGAAATAGTTATTTCGTTCAGGCACTAACTGATTTGCAACAAGTTCAGACCTTTCTGTTTTAATAATTGCAACTCGTGTGCCAATAACAAGAATGCTGCCTCAAGCACGTTAACCTGTTGTAAATAGTGCCCGAAGGAAAACTGTCTTTTTCGCCAATCTCTGCGTCAGATAAAAATTTTAATCCTCAAAATACTCAATGTATTCCTGCGGTTAAAATTTTGAGCTTCCTTGACCTTGATAAAAAATCCTAGTTTTCGTTCAGACACTAACTATGAATAAACATGGAATTGAGATAATGCTTTGCTATCCGGCGAAGAGGCCAATGTGTCCACTATCTTTACAAATTGTAAAGCATGGGAGGTGACATATCAGGCAACTCCTCCCGCTGTTTTGTTTCCTTTGCGTATCCGTTTTCTTCCCTTTTTTTAGGCCCCAAAAAGGGTAACTCAGCAGTATCTCCAAACCCAATGCAGATATAACATGCTAAAATAATTAATAACTCGTGACTTCTTGAATTCCTGGACAAAGCAAAGAATGCCTTTTGCATCAGTGTCCTAATATATGATAGGTTGAAATCATATATAGGCTATTGTTGTGGCACAACAGTTGCAACTTTGTATGGATATGGAGAACGGTTATTATTTTGTTTGATTAACGGGAATCCTCAAACGAAAGAGGCGGTTTTAAAAAGATTTTGCAGAGATTTAGGCTGTTTGATTCGGAAAAAAACAGGATGTCTCCTGCCTCTCCATGCCTGATAGCAGGCAAACTGAGGGGGTAGGCAGGCATCCAAGTCAAGGAGGTATTAAGTTATGGAAGCAAAAGTTAGTCAGGTTGAATCGGTTTACATGGAAAAGAGGGTCTTTGACCCTCCTAAAGAGTTTGTGGAAAAGGCCCACATTAAAAGCATGAAAGAGTACGAAGAACTTTACAGGAGATCCATCGAAGACCCTGAAGGTTTCTGGGGCGATATGGCTGAAGAGCATATCGACTGGTTTCAGAAGTGGGATGGCGCAGTGGAGGAATACAGCTTTAAGGATGACATCTATCTGCGGTATTTTGTTGGGGGAAAGCTAAACGCGTCCTACAACTGTCTCGACCGTCACCTAAAAACCTGGAGAAAAAACAAGGCCGCTCTTATCTGGCAGGGGGAGCCCCTGGAAGAGTCAAAAACTTACACCTATCAGCAGCTTCATCGCGAGGTCTGTAAATTTGCCAATGTGCTCAAGAAATTGGGTGTCAAAAAGGGGGATCGGGTTACTCTTTATCTCCCCATGATTCCCGAGCTTCCCATCGCGCTGTTAGCCTGTGCGAGGATCGGCGCCATTCACAGCGTCGTTTTTGGCGGTTTCAGTGCGGAAGCCTTAAAGGACAGAATTCTGGACTGCAAATCAGACATCCTCATTACCGCGAACTTCGGATATCGATCAGGCCGTGTACTCAACAGCAAACGAAATGCCGATGCTGCATTGACATCCTGTCCTGATGTGAAGACATGCATCGTGGTCAACAGGATAGACCAGGACACCGACATGAAAGAGGGAAGAGACCACTGGTGGCATGAACTGATGAGAGATGCCTCCCATCATTGTGATGCCGAGCCAATGGATTCGGAGGATCCTCTATTTATTCTGTACACCAGCGGCAGCACGGGAAAACCGAAAGGGGTGCTTCACACAACTGCTGGATACCTCCTTTACACTCTCCTGACCCTGAAATATGCCTTTGATTACAAGGATGAAGATGTCTGGTGGTGCACGGCAGACATCGGCTGGGTCACCGGCCATAGCTATATCGTTTACGGTCCTTTGGCCTTGGGGGCCACATCTGTCATGTTCGAGGGGGTTCCTAACTACCCGGAGCCTGACCGCTTCTGGGAGGTGGTCGATCGGTATGGCGTCAATATCTTTTACACAGCACCTACGGCCATCCGGGCAATCATGAGAAGCGGGGATGACTGGCCCAATAAGAGGGATTTGAGTTCCCTGAGACTCTTAGGATCGGTCGGGGAGCCGATCAATCCGGAGGCCTGGATCTGGTACTACAAGGTTATAGGAAAGGAACGTTGCCCCATCGTGGACACCTGGTGGCAGACAGAGACAGGCGGCTTTATGATCACCCCCATCCCAGGGGCCATGCCGATGAAACCTGGATCCGCCTCTCATCCCTTTTTCGGAGTGGATGCCGTGGTGCTCAGGGAGGATGGGACAGAAGCCGAAGCCAACGAGGGAGGGCACCTGTGCATCAGGAAACCCTGGCCCGGTTTCATGCGAACCGTCTTTGGTGATCCTGAGCGTTTTAAAAAGACCTACTTCAACGATTATCCGGGCTACTATTTCACTGCCGACGGCGCCAGGCGTGATGAGGACGGTTATTTTTGGATCATGGGCCGGGTGGACGATGTGATCAATGTCTCAGGCCACCGGATGGGCACGGCAGAGGTGGAAAGCGCCCTTGTATCCCATGAAGCAGTAGTCGAATCCGCTGTAGTCGGGTTTCCCCATGAAATAAAAGGCCAGGGAATTTATGCCTTTGTGACCCTCAAGGAAGGTTTTGAGCCTACGGATGAACTCAAAAAGGAGTTGATTCAGCACGTGAGAAAGGAGATCGGTCCCATTGCCTCGCCGGACAAGCTCCACTTTACAACAGCCCTTCCCAAGACCCGGAGCGGCAAGATCATGAGAAGGATCTTGAGAAAAATCGCCGAAGGCCAAATTGACCAGCTTGGAGACACTTCCACCTTAGCCGAACCCGAGGTGGTAGATAAGCTGGTGGAGGGAAGACAGTAAGAGGAGGATATCATGACACAACCAGTTAAGCACAGGGGTTGGACAGTTACTTTCAGCGGAACTGGAATCAATCTGGCCCTTGGAATTCTTTATACATGGAGTATCTTCAAGGAGGCCATCAAGCAATCTATCGAGACAGGGGGGAAAGGGGCCTTTGACTGGGACCTTGCCTCCCTGAATGACCCCTATGCTATCTGCTGTATCGTTTTTGCCTTTGCAATGATCTTCGCCGGAAAGTGCCAGGACAGGTTTGGCCCAAGAATAACTGCCTTCATCGGGGGTGTCCTGGTTGGCATTGGCTTTATCTGGATTTCACAAACCACTGATTATGTGAGCTGGGTCCTTGGATTTGGAGTGCTGGCAGGTGTTGGTATTGGTTTCGGGTATGCATCAGCAACTCCCCCTGCCCTCAAGTGGTTTCCTCCTGCAAGGACCGGGTTGATCGCAGGGTTAGTGGTCTCCGGTTTCGGTCTTGCCTCGGTCTATATTGCACCCCTTTCGAAATACCTGTTAGGGATTTGGAGTTTGCAAAATGCGATGCTGTTCTTCGGCATAGCATTCCTGGTCGTTGTTTGTGGACTTTCCATGCTGCTTGTGAATCCACCTGCCGGTTATGTGCCAGGAGAGGCAGCTCCCGGGGTCGGTGAACAGAAAGAAGGCATACGTTTGACCCCTACAATTGCAGGATGGCTTCCGGAGTCATTTTCAACCATCCATTCATCAAAGGCAGTGGAAATGAAAAGGGATATTAGTCCTTTAGAGATAATGAAGCGGCCCGATTTCTATATTTTATGGTCTATCTTTTTTATAGGGTCCGGGGCAGGATTAATGGTCATTGGCAGTGTTGCCGGGATGGCCAAGGCGAGTATGGGTGAACTGGCCTTTCTGGTAGTTGCAATCCTGGCTATAGGAAATGCCAGTGGTCGCATCATTGCCGGAATTATCTCAGACAGGATCGGTCGCAGTAACACACTTATTGTCATGCTCCTTTTTCAGGCCGTATTAATGTTTGCAGCCATTCCTATTATGGGTTCTAAAACCATAAGTGCCGTTTTTCTGGTACTGCTTACAACGTTTATTGGCTTTAACTATGGGACAAACCTGTCACTTTTTCCTTCCTATACTAAGGACCTGTGGGGATTAAAAAACTTTGGCATGAACTATGGCATTGTTTTTTCTGCCTGGGGCGTAGGTGGATTCGTAATGGGTAGAATGTCCCAGATGTTGAAAGCCAGTACCGGTTCGTTCAATTCTTCGTTTATGACAGCAGGGATATTCCTTGTCATTGGTGCTGCCCTCACTTTTGTATTGAAAGCACGTTTAGCCAAACAAGGCCTTACACAGAAGAGGGCAACTTAAATCAAACCGCCGGGGCGGAATGTACCCGCAAGGCGGTGCAGGTTCAACTTTATAAAAGGAGGATGACTATGACCAATACGACATACAAGATTATCGAGCTGGTGGGAACAAGTGATAAATCATGGGAAGATGCGGCAAAGGCTGCGGTTGAGACGGCAGGGAAGAGTCTTGAGGAGTTGAGAATTGCCGAAGTCACCCGACTGGATTTGACCGTTGAAAATGGAAAGGTGAAAACTTTTCGAACAAGGCTGAATGTGTCATTCAAGGTTATTGTGTGAGTGAAAAGTCCATTGGGGCGGGCATTAACCCCGCCCATACACGGATGATAACTGGCGGCCTTATGAGCCGCCCTCGAACCCGGAAGTGATCTGCTAAACAGACAGGGAAACGCCGGATGAAAGTGCGATGAAGATCATGCACAGGCTCAATTACATGGGATATATTGAATGGTAAAGAACCCTTGTTTTTGGAATGGGATGAATTATGGATGGCACAATCAAGATCCTGTTTGTGGATGATGAAGAACCGTTGAGGGATCGAGGCCAGCGCCTCTTGACTGTTAGGGGATATTACGTAATAACTGCTGAAAACGGTGAGAAGGCCCTTGAAATCCTGGCCAAAGAACCAGTGGATATCATTCTGCTCGATTTAAAGATGCCGGTCATGGGCGGGGAAAAGGTGCTTGAAATATTGAGCAAAAGATATCCACATGTGACGGCTATCATCATTACGGGCCATGGGAACATTGATACTGCTGTGGAATGTATGAAAAAGGGCGCTTATGATTTCATAACCAAACCATTTGACATAGATCAGCTCCTGCTCAGCATCAAGAGAGCTGCAGACAAAATAAACCTTGAGCAGCAGGCTAAGCAGTTGCAAGATGAAATGGTGCGAACGCTTTTTGATTTCAATACAGAGAAGAAACGCCTGAAGACCATTATCAACTGCATAGCCGATGGGGTCATGGTAACCAACCGGAATCTGGAACTGGTCTTACACAATCCTGCGCTCATGCGACTGATGGAAATATCTGAAGAAACGAAAAACCCCGTACCTGTTGCCAGAATCATAAATGATGAGTCCTTGATAAGCACACTCAAGAAGATTCAAAGCGGGGAGTGTTCAATAGATGAATCGATCTCACAGGAAATCAATGTCGGGACAAAAGCCCTGAGGGCCATTTCCGCTCCGACCCTTGGACCGGACAGAAATGTATTCTGGACTGTTGCGGGCGCTGTAACCGTGTTCGAAGACATCACGGCATTTAAGCAGCTTGACCAGATGAAATCTGACTTTGTTAACATGGTTGCCCACGAGCTTCGCAGTCCTCTTGTTTCCATCAGGCAGTTACTCAGCGTGCTTTTGGAGGGACTGGCAGGGCCACTCCAGGAAAAGCAGACAGACTTCGTGAGCAGGGGGACAAAAAAGATAGACGCACTCCTGGAACTTATTAACGACCTGCTTGATGTAGCCAAGATCGAGGCTGGCAGGTATGTGCAGCACCAGGTGCCTACCGACATCGGCCAGATCATAGAAGAGGTCGTGTCTTTAATGGAGTCAAGGGCTCAGGAACGGGGGATCAGCCTGACCCATTCCTGTCAGGACCTGAAACCGATTCAGGCTGATCCGAAAAACATGGAAGAAATCTTCAACAACCTTATTACCAACGCTATAAATTACTCGCCCGAAGGAGGTAAGGTCACCATCACTGCAAAAGTGGCCGGCGAATACATGGAGATCAAAGTAGGGGATACAGGAGTGGGGATTCCCTCGGAGGAGCTTCCCAAAATTTTTGACAAATTCTACCGGGTGAAGCATCCGAAGACCCGGCAGGTCACCGGTACCGGATTAGGCCTGGCCATTGTAAAGAGTGCTATTGAAGCCCACCAGGGGAGTATTGATGTGGAAAGCGTTGTGGATCAAGGCACAATTTTTAGAATCCTTCTTCCCGTGATAACGTAATTCAACGACTGGGTTTTTATCACCTCGGTCACCCGCCCTGAAGAAAGTCGGAGCTTTCTTTTCGAAGGGCTTTCAGGTCGGTAAGAGGTGCTATTAGAGGATATGAGCGAAACCAGCATACCTTTTCATTACGTTCAAATTGACGAAGATCTGTGCAACGGGTGTGTTCTGTGCATGAAAGCGTGTCCTACCAAAGCCATTCGTATCAGACACGGCCGCGTCGCCCGCATTGAAGGAATCTGCATTGATTGCGGGGAATGCATTTGGGTTTGTCCCAGGGGAGCGATTAAGGTCATCCCTGCAGGCAAAGACCTATCCACCATGCCCCGCCATGCTATCATGAGCGTTTCACCGGTCCTTTATTCCCAATTCGGAGACCATGTCATGCCCAATGATGTCCTTTTAGCACTGCGTAAAGTCTTCAAATACGTGTATGATCAGAGTTATACAAACGAATTATGCAATGTGGCCACTGAGCTGTACCTTAAGGAAAACCGCGCAAAAGAGGGGAACACATGGCCGTTGATTTCTCGCAGTTGCCCTGTTGTTAACCGCCTCATTGCCCATCGCTTCCCCTCCTTGTTTAAGCACATCCTTCCCATAATCACACCGCGTGAAATCGCGGCCAAAAGGCTCAAGGAGGGTTTGCTTTTAGAAGGCATATCTCAAACCGAAGACATAGGGGTATTTCATATTACCTCCTGTTCGGCAGAAAGGATTTCCATCAAAGAGCCCATGTTGCTTCAATCTTCATATTTGAATGGGGCCGTAGGGCTTAACGATGTTTACCCTTTAATTAAAAAAGAGCTCAAAAATATTGATGGCGGCACCATGCTTCATCGTTCCAGTGGAGTGGGCATCGGCTGGGCCATCTCCGGAGGCGAGCTATCAGGATTGGATTCAGGCAGTTTTCTGGCGGTCTCAGGAATTCCTCAAACGCTTCGTTATCTGGAAAAGATTGAGATGGGCCTCCTCAGTGATATTGAATATGTGGAGCTTCGGGCGTGTCCCGGGGGCTGCGTCGGGGGTTCTATGACCGTTACAGACAGGTACCTGGCCAAACATACGGTGCAGAGGCTTGTCCGTATGTTTGGAGTAGAAAAAAGGGTGAAACGCCCGGAAGTTGAGGCGGCCTATCAAGCGGGATGGTTTTTCTCCGCCAAAAAGAAACTGCCGCCCGAGGATGAACCCGGGCGTTTATCCGTTGCTGAGGCCATTAAACGGCAAAAACAGGTGGAGGAAACTCTTCAACTGCTCCCCAAGAAGGAATGCGGGGCGTGTGGCAGCCCGGATTGTCGCACATTTGCTGAAGATGTAGTAGACGGCACAAACTCCCTTAAGAATTGTGTTTTCAAAAGTGAGTACAGACCTCCTTAAATAGTTGAGTGGTCGAGTAGTCGAGTTGGAAAAAATCACAAACAATTCAGTCCCGCGTATCGCGGGATTAGGATTTGAATCAACAGCGACTGTCCAATTTTCGGGTTTAGGGGGTTATGACATATGATCCCCCAAAGTCTGCTTGCTTAAATAATAACAACCACTTAACCACTCGACTACTTGACCACTTGACGATGTCTGGAATGACACGATACTGGTGATGAGCAAATTATGACGTCGGTTCTGTTTCAATCGCTCGGGGGCTTAGGACTTTTCCTTTTCGGCATGAAAATCATGTCGGAGGGGCTACAAAAGGTCGCAGGGAAGAAGATGCGTCAGATCTTGGGCATGGTCTCCGATAACCGGTTTATTGGTTGTGTGGCCGGGGCGCTTGTGACCAGCATCGTACAGAGCTCCAGTGCCATCACGGTCATGCTGATCAGCTTTGTGGATGCTGGTCTTATTACTCTCGTTCAGGCTACTGGTGTGATCTTGGGCGCCAATATCGGGACCACGGTGACGGCCCAGTTAATCGCTTTTAATATAACAGAATATGCTTTACCCGCCATTGCTTCCGGGGTTCTCCTAAAATTCTTTTTAGGTCGTCGAAAATGGATCTATGTGGGGGACGTTCTTTTGGGCTTCGGGCTGGTGTTTTACGGGCTTGGTACCATGAAGGCCGGATTTGCCCCGCTAAGGCACGATCCGAATTTTGTCGCCCTTCTTACTAAATTCGATGCAAATAATCTCGGGAGAATCTTGTTGTGCATAATGGTAGGCACTGCCATGACCATGGTCCTTCAAAGCTCCAGTGCCACCGTTGGAATCGCCATGGCACTTGCGAGCCAAGGCCTATTGAACTTTGAGACCAGTGCAGCCCTGGTTCTGGGGACAGAGATTGGTACTACTGTTACAGCGCAGATCGCCGCTTTGGGGACAAATATTAACGCACATCGGACTGCCACTGCACATTCTCTTGTTAATGTGACCGGCGTATTCATCGTCATCCTGTTTTTTCCGTTATTCATAAAACTGGTTGTGTGGGTTACTTCCTTTTTATTGGGTATGGGGCCACCGGATTTCATTATCGACGGACAAAGGCCCAACATTGCAAGATATATCGCCAATTTCCAAACCATTTTTAACGTGGTTACCTCACTATTTTTCCTGATGATATTACAGTACGTGGTGAAGGCAGCCATCTGGCTTACACCAGGAAAGGAAGGGGAAGAGGGGCTGGATGAGCTTCACCACATAAAATACATGGATTCAAAGTTTGTTGAAATCCCTTCCGTGGCCTTAGGACAGGCCAACGCAGAAATTATAAGAATGGGTGAAGCAGTACAACTTATGTGCTCCGAGGTGATCCAGTCCCTCGAAGAAAGGGATACAAAGAAATTATCAAAATGGAAGAAAAGGGAAGATGCCCTTGATATTCTTCAAAGAGAAATCACCCAGTTCCTTGTAAGGGTGATGCAGGGGCGCATTAGCCTGGAAGAATCCGAAGAAGTGCGCTCTTTGATCCGGATGACCAATAATCTGGAGAGGATCGGCGATGCCACTGAAAATATAGCAGGACTGATATCCGAGCTTATTGAACAGAATTTGTATGTCTCAGATGAAGCGATCAAGGATTATAAGGAGATATCAAATGAAGCATTGAAATTTATAACCCTTGTGGTCAATGCCACGAGGCAGGAAGACAGGGAGATCATGGCAAAAGCCCAGGGAATTGAAGGTAATATCAAGCGCATGGAGGAAGAGATGAAAGAGAGTCATCTTTTACGCCTCCAGACAGGGATCTGTGACGTTGATCAAGGTCTGATTTTTGTGAATATACTAACGGCCTTTGAAAGGATGGGGCGTTTTTGTTTTAACATCTCGCAGGCAGTGGCAGGGCTCAGGTAGATTCGGCAGTTACAAATTGAGTTTGGTGCAAAAAGCACAAGAGATTTTTTACAATGCCCTGAAAGCCAGTGGTGGAAAAAGATGAACATCGAATGAAAAAACAAACATCAACTTTAGGCACTTTTCCGGTTTATCCGGGTTAGGGATTAAGGATGGGGAAGATCTCCTTTCGGATATAGGCAGCCACTCTCCGGGCTTCTTTAAAGGCTTTTTCTTTGACTTCGCCCTCAGTGTGGTAAGGGTGGTCGTAGAGGCTGCCCACCTCCTTTTCTGGCCCGAACATCATCCCCCCCACAAGACCGGCAAATTCGTCCTCCGGCTCCACGTGGTTCAATATGGACCAGGCCAAGGTCCAGCACCTGGCCGTTCGATAGAGATCGTAACCGCCCCCGCCAAGGGCGAGGATCTTAGGGCATATCTCCACAATTTCTTTGACAGCCCTCTGATAACTGTTATTGGTCAGCTTCAGGTGGGTGAGGGGGTCGGAAACCAAGGCATCGGCCCCGAGCTCGGCTACGATGAGATCCGGCGAAAAGGACCTGATTAGAGGGAGGACTGTTTCTTCAAGGGCAAAGTCGTAAACCTCGTCGTCGGTCCCCGGTTCCAAAGGAAAATTGACAGTAAAACCTCTTCCGTCCTTTTCTCCAATCTCGGTCTCAAAGCCTGACCAGGGATAAAGGGTTCTGCCGGTTTCATGGAGGGAAATTACGAGAACTCTCGGGTCTTCGTAAAAGGCATTTTGAACCCCATTTCCGTGGTGGGCGTCAAAATCTATATACGCGATCCTTAGATCCGGAATGCTGCCTAAGGCATACATGATCGCGATGGCGATGTCATTGATGTAACAGAAGCCCTCAGCGTGACCCGGCATGGCATGGTGGAAACCTCCTAACGGATTAAAGGCCGCCACTGCATCCCCTTTAATAAGATGATCCATGGCCGCATGCGTACCGCCCGCTGCCAATAGAGACCATTCGTAAATCCCTGTAATAATAGGGTTGTCCAGAGTGCCCAAGCCGCGTTTAAGCATCTCGGGATCCACCTTATCCTCCGTGGCCTTCTGCAGAAGGTCAAGGTAGGCGGATTCATGAAAAAGGGAAAGGAGGTTTATGGCCAAGGCCTCAGGTTCCAGGATCTTCATCCAGGGATAATTCATGACCCCGTACCGGGTGCAGAGGTCGTAGGTCTTGGCCGCCCTCTCCGGCTTAAACGGATGATCAGTCCCAAAATCAAACCAGCTCATCTCATCCGAATAGATGAAGATTGTCTCTTCCCTGTCAACGTTGTCTTGTTCCACGGGTCTCATCTCTGTCTCCACTTGATCAGGACCACGGGGTTATGGAAAAAGGTCTTTTAAGAATTTGAAAGCCATGGGTGTTCATTCCTTAAATCGCTATCAACATACGCACAGGGCTCTGCTTCATTTTTTCGGGTAAAGTATCATATGGCAAGAATTTGGGTCAATGAAAAAGGATGGTTTGGTCTGAACCGCCAGGCGGTAACCTTTCTTTCAGTAATCCAATTATGGTCGATTATTCACCACGAAGTACACTAAGAGCACGAAGTAGGGCTTGCTTTTCTGTTTCTTCGTGACCTTCGTGTTCTTTGTGGGTTGTTTAGCCATTGATTTGCATAGCTCTTTCTAAGATGAGAATTGCTGCCTTTCTTTTGACATCCTCTAGGAAATAGTCTAATGATAGAGTAGAAGGGAGATGTTGACCGATGTCCTGGATACGCAGAATCAGCAGGCTTTCCAG
>JAUWPC010000181.1 GCA_030611815.1 Desulfobacteraceae bacterium | reverse complement strand
TCTTTGTAAACAGAGACATGTAATCGTTCAGCAGGGAGATTATACCCTTCGGTCAGCAGTTCCCATCCCCACTCGATCGCCTCCTCCTTAAAGTAGTCCCCAAAGGAAAAATTTCCCAACATCTCAAAGAAGGTATGATGCCTCGGGGTGTACCCGACATTTTCAAGATCATTATGTTTACCGCCGGCACGCACGCACTTCTGGGACGTGGCAGCCCTGGAATAGCCCATCTTCACTTCCCCAAGAAAGGCCCCCTTGAACTGGACCATCCCGGCATTTGTAAATAACAGGGTAGGATCGTCCCTTGGGATAAGTGAAGCGCTATCAACGATCCGGTGTCCATGGTCCTTGAAATAGTCCAAGAACCTCTTTCTGATCTCTCTAAAATTCATTATGTACACCTTAGACAAAATTGAGGGATTCCGAATTAACATCTTCAAGACTCTTTTGGATCACCCTCATCCTCTTCTCCTCTCTTTAGCCCTGTCTTTTCAACGATATGCTCGGCGATTTTGTCTCTGATGTCTATATTTTCGGCCAAAAAGCGTTTTACGTTCTGCCTCCCCTGGCCAATCCGGTCTTCTTCAAAAGAGTACCAGGCCCCACTCTTCTCCACAATGCCCAAAGAGACTCCCAGGTCAAGGATGTCACCCTCCTTTGAGATCCCCTCTCCGTAAATTATATCAAATTCAGCGTCTTTGAAAGGGGGCGCCACTTTGTTCTTCACCACTCTCACCCGGGTCCTGTTTCCAACCAACTGGTCGCCATCCTTGATGGCCCCAATCCGCCTGATATCCAAGCGCTGGCTCGAATAGAACTTTAAAGCATTTCCCCCCGTGGTTGTCTCGGGGTTGCCGAACATGACGCCGATCTTCATCCTGATCTGGTTAATGAAGATAACGCAGGTGTTTGATTTATTAATCGTTGCGGTGAGTTTCCTCAGGGCTTGTGACATTAGCCTGGCCTGCAAACCCATATGGTGATCGCCCATATCTCCCTCAATCTCGGCCCGCGGCACCAACGCTGCAACGGAATCAATGATCAGGACGTCAATAGCGCCGCTTCTGACAAGGATTTCGGTGATATCCAGGGCCTGCTCCCCCGTATCCGGCTGTGAAACTAAGAGGCTGTCCACATCCACACCTAACTTCCTGGCATAAATCACGTCGAGGGCATGCTCTGCATCTACAAAGGCCACCGCCCCTCCCGTTACCTGGGCCTCGGCGGCTATATGGAGGGCTAAGGTGGTTTTTCCCGAAGATTCCGGCCCAAAAATCTCGATCACCCTCCCGCGTGGAACACCGCCAATTCCGAGCGCTAAATCGAGAGCGAGAGATCCTGTGGAGATAGCAGGTATGTCGATTAGCTTTTCCTCTCCCATTTTCATAATGGACCCGCGGCCAAATTGTTTTTCTATCTGAGAAATGGCCTGGTCAATAGCCCTGTCTCTTTCCATAGGTACCCTCCCTAAAAATAGGTGTGCTAAATTGTCTAAAGTGAACTAAAGTTTACCCCCGTTAAATGTACCAGCCTATTCAATATTTCGGCGTTGGTTTTAGCATCGGCCATTAGATTATTTTCCTACTCATAATCTTAATCGTAATCGTAATCAAACATCCCTAAAATAGACCATAAAAGAGTATGATTAAGATTATGATTAAGATTACGAGTTTGAGATCCCTTCCTCAATAACCTGAATTCCTGACCTTCAACACTTCCCAATCAGGGGCCATCCGTTCAATTTGGAATAAACGGCCCCGCCTGGTTTTAAATCGCTCTTGAACAAAACAAGTTCTTCAATTATACACTCAGGGCTTGTTAGGTCATAGTATTTTGACAAAAGATCATCCAGATGGGTCCCGGTTCTCGCACCCTTCCGGAATCTTCCGAGTGTCAAGTGCGGCTTAAAACGCCGCTTCTCCTCCTTAATCCCGAAAGGCCTCAGCCCTTTCTGTAAATCATCTCTGAAATAGCCCATGCGATCAATCGCGCCATCAAGCCCGATCCAAAGCACTCTCGGGTTGCGCCTGCTGCCAAAGATACCGATCCCCTTTATTCCGATACTGAAAGACCCATATCCCTGGCAGACATCCTTTACAATGTCCTGGATCGGCCTGATCTGTTCTTCCTGCACGTCGCCCATAAAAACAATTGTGAGGTGGATGTTTTTCACATTGAGCCACCGGACATTCAGGGGCAACTGCCTAACATCCTCGGATACCGCCATGATAATTCTTTTGATATCAACGGGCAACTCAAATGCCAGAAAGGATCGGATCGCCATTCAAGTACCTTCTAACCCAGTCCAGGGCCATCATTGAGGTGTTCAGTTTGATCTGCTTTCTCCGCCCCCAAAAGCGATATCTCCTCGAAAAAACCTCTTCCGCACTGCTCATACCTATATAGACTGTCCCGACCGGTTTATCTTTGCTACCCCCGTCAGGACCTGCAATCCCTGTGACTGCCAGGCCAAGATCGGACTTCATCCGTTCCCTTATACCCCTTGCCATTTCCTGTGCAGTCTCGTCGCTTACCGCCCCATATTTTTTAATGGTCTCCCCACTAACCTCCAATATATCCACCTTTGATTGATTGCTGTAAGAAACCACCCCGCCACAGAAATAGTCCGAACTACCCGGGACATTTGTCAATCTATGGCCTATCAGCCCCCCTGTGCACGATTCTGCCACTGATATTGTTTTGCCCCTTTCGGTGAGCAGCCTGCCAACAACCTCTTCCATCTCCTGATTGCCTGTGGAAAAAATATAATCGCCCACGAGGGAAAATATCTCCGCCTGAACCTGATCCAACTCGGCTGTTACGGTCGGCTCGTCCTCTCCCTGCAAGGAGATCGTGATATGGTTTTCTGGAAAGTGAGGATAAAACCCCAAAACAGCATCCGCTGGCTTCCCCTGAAGTTTCACGAAGATTTCGGCGATGCGTGGCTCACTAAGACCATACAATTTTATAAGCCGTTGTCTCACCACCGGAAGGATTTAATAAAGTCTCAAGAGTTCCGGAAGCACAAATTTGTCCATGAGATGGCGCATCTGCTCAGGAACTCCCGGCAAGAAATAGAAACGGACATCTTTTTTGGCCAATAAAAATCCACATGTATCTCCTGAAGGGTTAATCATCTTAGAGCCTTCAGGGAGTAACGCCATTTTTTGGAGTGGAGGCGTCATCTCAGCCCCTCGTGCTTTCACGTGTGCCTTGATTTTTTCAAGCATCTGATGATCGGAATAAAGAGGTCTATCCAAAGCATTAGCCACGATCCTGCATGTCATATCGTCGTCTGTTGAACCTAAGCCCCCTGTCACGATTACAAACCGGGATGATTCGAAGACCGTTTTAAGGGCATGGGAGACCATTTCTTCATCATCCCCCACCGACGTGACACGGGTTACGCTTAGACCCGAGGCAGTGAGCTTTCCCGCTGCATACCACGAGTTGAGGTCAGGGGTCCTGCCGGAGATAAGTTCATTGCCTATTGTAATTATTTCGCCCTTCATTTTTTCTTGTTTCCAAGCTCTGCGTGGCAAAGTATACTTGGTCCTATTGCACCGTCCCAAAAGTTCATTCTTACATTTTCGCAAAACAGATTGACCGGATATTTGCCATATATAATCCACTTATCTTTAAATATATTGATAATATCTAACAATTACTTAGATAATGCCGACAATATGGATTAACTGCAGCCTACTAACATCTTTCTTCAACAATCGAGGTCACCGCCGAGTCCCGAATTACGAATTCTTACGGCATAATCAATGCGTCCTCAAGGTTAAACTCTTTGTTTTTCTTCGTCACTCGTCATTCCTTGATCGTCATTCGATTACTATTACACAGGCAAGTTAAATTGCCAATTTTGCAGAAATAATTTTCAGGACACGGCACTATATTGTCATTTTGGCGTTTCCAGTTTCAAGCCACAAACAATAGTATCCCTCTCAAGCACAGATGCGCGTACACTCCCGCTAACAGATCGTCTACAACGATCCCAAACCCTCCTTTAAGCCTCTCTGTCTGCCTCACAGGCCATGGCTTCACTATATCAAAGAAACGGAAGAGGATAAAACCTAAGCCCACGTTTACCAATGAGATAGGCAATAAAAGCATAGTCACCAAAAAACCGGCGACCTCGTCTATCACCACCTCGGAAGGGTCTTTCCTGCCCAACAGTTCTTGGGCCCGGTCTGAGGCCCAGATCGCCACCACAGTAACCACAACAAGGGCAAATGCGCCATACCACTCTCCAAAATAGTTGAGCAACAGGACAAGGGGCACGGCAGCCAAGGTTCCAAAGGTCCCGGACGCAACCGGCACGAGGCCGATACCGAACCATGTAGCCAAAATCAGGGCTATTTTTCCATAAAACCCGGTTCGCCCGAAGGCATCCAAGACTGACAAATTATCAGATTGATCTTTTGACATCAAGCAGGTTGTGAGACCTCCACGTTTAAGGGATGCGGACGAAGACGGCCTGAAACCCGGGATGCATAGATGGGTAAGTTATTTCGTCCTCATCCCTAAGCTTGTAACCCAGAGATAAACCTCACGCAGGGGGATATTATTTTTTGAGGCAATTTCCTTGCATACATCATATTCGGGCACTAAGATTGAAGGCCCCTTTTCAAGCATCACCTTTTTCACCTTAATCTTACCCCAGGGGCTGTCCACCTCTGAAAAAGACCTTGGAAGCACCCTGCGCTGGCTGTAGCGAAATCTGATACCTAAGGTGGCACTCTCTCTAACCATAATCTCCATCAGGAGTTCCTTTTTATCAGGCCTCCCAATCACCTGGATTTGTACGCCGGGCCGATTTTTTTTCATCTGGACAGGGAAAAAAACCACATCCAAGGCCCCCGCATCAAACAACCGGTCCATGAGGTATCCCAACCATTCAGGGCTGATATCGTCTACATTGGTCTCAAGGACAACGACCGTATCTACCGTCTTCCCGGATTGCTCCTCCCCGATGAGGATTCGAAGCAGGTTCGGCCTCTCAGGGAGGTCCCTGGCCCCTACACCATAGCCGATCTCCCGGACAACCATTGGGGGCATGGACCCGAAGGAGGTAGCTAAACCCTTAATCAGGGCCGCGCCGGTAGGGGTAACCATTTCATGCGGGATTCCCGACTCAAATACGGGGATCCCCTTTAACAGGGCAATAGTGGCTGGCGCCGGAACAGGGATCTTGCCATGGGCGGTCATAACAAACCCTGAACCGAGAGGAAGGGCGGATACGCAAAGAGACCCGATATCGAGACGTTCCAGGGCCCACACCGTTCCCACAATGTCTATTATAGAATCAACGGCTCCTACCTCGTGAAAATGGACCTCCTCCGGCGGGCGGTTATGGATCTCCCCCTCCACCTTTGCGAGCGATTCAAATATCTGTATGCTTTTTTCTTTGACTGTTTCAGGCAGATCTCCCTGGCTGATGACCTCCCTGATAGCCCTTAACCCCCTATGGTCATCCCTGCCTTCATCAAGCGAAACCAAAAATCTGGTGCCAAAGATCTGGTTGCGGGCCTCCCGTTTGGTCTCTATCTGGTAACCGTTTATAGGGAGGGTCAGGAGACATTCTCTCAACTCATGGAAGGGAAGCCCTGCATCCAACAGGGAACCTAAAAACATGTCGCCACTGACGCCTGAGAAGCAGTCAAGGTAAGCTGTTTTCATCACATTTACAATAAAAAGCCCTGCCAACAAGGCAAGGCTTTCTTAATTAAGGTTAATAGGCTAAAGCACCTCTGCAATGAGTTCTGAGATATCCCTTATCTCTATCTCATCTTCCTTATTTACGGTCTTGCGGCTGTCCTCAAGCATGGAGATGCAGTAGGGGCAGGCCGTGGCCAAAACAGGAGCGCCGGTTTCGCACGCCTCGTGTATCCTTACATCCGAAAAGCGCCATTCAGGCTTTGTCTCCATCCATAGCCTCCCCCCCCCGGCTCCACAGCAGAGACTTTCATGCCTGACTCTCTTCATTTCCACCAGGTTGCCACCGGTAACAGCGGAAATGAGCGCACGTGGTTCGTCATAGACATCATTATGCCTTCCAAGGTAGCAAGGATCGTGGTAGGTGACCTTTTTATTTAGGGTGCCGGAAAGTTTCAGGTTCCCCTCTTCTAAAAGTCCTGCCAACAACTGGATATAATGAACCACCTCAAAATCACCTCCAAACTCCGGGTACTCCTTTGTGAAGGTGTAATAGCAGTGGGGAGAGGTGGTAATAATCTTTTTTACACCCTTTTCTTTATAAAGCTTGATGTTCTTTTCCGCCGTATTCATAAAAAGTTCTTCATCTCCGATCTTTCGCATAGATTCGGAACAGCAGCTTTCTTCCTCTCCTATCACGCCGAAGCTGACGCCTGCCGCAGACAGGACATTGACCATGGCCTTGGCTATATTTTGGCTCCTCGCGTCATAGGCCGAGGTACAACATACAAACAGGAGGTATTCAGTGCCTTCACCGAATATGGGCACGTCGAGACCTTCCATCCATGCGGTCCTTTTTTCCCTTGGTTCGGACCAGGGGTTTCCGTTGCTGTGGACACTCCCCGTGACCGTTCTCAAGACACCCGGGATGGCCCCTGTTTCTGCGATCATTGCCCTCATCGCCCTGACCACATCAATGATCGTGACACCCCTGGGGCACTTCAGCACGCACTTATTACATGTGGTGCAACCATATAGAATATCGTCAGATTCATATCCTTCAACACCCAACTGGGCCATTCGTATCAATCGCCGGATGTTAAAAGGGCCGTCAACAATACGCCAGGGACACGATCCCGTACACATACCGCACTGCATGCAGAGGTTCAGCTTTTCAGCGCCCATGGCAACAAGGGCTTCATTTACTTCATAAAATGGGGTTAATGCTTCCAATATAGGCACTCCTTTCAGTTAAAAATAATATCT
>JAUWPC010000260.1 GCA_030611815.1 Desulfobacteraceae bacterium | reverse complement strand
CGCTATTTTGGGCTTAAAAAAGCGGCGCCAAAGGTTGCGGTCTTTCTTTTTCTAATTTTGTCCTTTTTGGCGGCCGATATGGTCATCGATTATTATACCTTGAAAAAGGAATACAAGATATTGAGCCGGGAAATAACCTCTGTATTCAAACAAACCCTCCCCGAAGTGATTAGAATCGTTGATCCGGTGCAGCAATTGAGGGTAAAAATCAAGGAACTCAAGAAATCGACCTCATTAAGACCTGAAACCGGCACAAACAAAAAGGTTCTCGACCTGTTGAAAGAGATCTCCCAGCGTATCCCTAAGTCCCTGAATGTTCATATCAATCGTATGGTTATTGATACGGAGACAGTGAGGATCAGTGGCAAGACCGATGCGTTCAACGAGGTTGACAAGATAAAAAATAATCTGGAAACTTCTATTCACTTCAGCGGGGTTACTATCAGTTCCGCCAACCTTGACCGTACAGGAAAAGGTGTCCGATTTGAGATAAGAATAGAGCGGAAAGGGATTGTGGATTGATGATTGTTGATTGTCGATGGAAGGGACAGAGGTCGGGAAAAGATAATGGGATGTTTGAATAATCTGCGTGAATCTGCGGAATCTGTGGATGGTTACGAATGATAAAACTCGGAAGAAGAGAAACAATTCTTGTATCCTTGACCGCGTTCTGCATAGCAGTTTTTGTTCTGTTTCAGTTCATCATATTCCCCTTTTTTGATAAACGCGAAGTTATAGGGAGAGGGATAGACGCAAAAAGGGCTGGGCTGAAAGAGATCGTGAGACTGCGAAGCGAATATGAATCTTACAAGAGAGGGGCTGACGGGATACAAAGATATCTCAGGAGTCGCATGAAGAGCTTTACCCTGTTTTCCTTTCTTGAGCAGGCGGCAGGCAAGGCAAGGGTGAAAGATCATATAAAATACATGAAGCCCTCGGCCTCTCGCAGCAATGGCCGATTTAAAGAATCGATGGTTGAGATGAAATTAGACAAGATAAGCTTAAAGCAGCTCGTGGATTATCTTTATCTTATCGAATCCCCGGAAAATGTTGTAAGCATAAAGAGAATCTCCATCAAGGATAGCAAGAGCGCCCCAGGTTACTTAGATGCAGTCATGCAGGTCCTTACGATTGATGATTGATGATTGAACCCGCAAGAAGACAGAAGTCAGAGGTCAGAGATCAGAGGTCAGAAGAAACCCGGAACTCGTAACTTGACTAAGGACAAAAGACGAAAAGACAATGACCAGTAAATTAAATATTCAGCATCCAGCATCCAGTACCATGAAAAAAGGGAAGTGGATTGGATATCTGCTTTACTGCGTTCTTCTGACAGTCGCGCTTTTATATTACCGGTTTCCCTCAGATAGTATCGCTGCTTACTTAGAGTCAGTTGTTGCTAAGGCAAATCCTCGCATCCTCCTATCATTAGAGAGTCTACGTCCTGGTTTTCCCCTGAGTGTAGATCTTATTGATGCAAGGATTTCCCTCAGGAAGGCGCCTCGAAAGCCTCTGCTGAGCGTGAAGAATGTCTCTTTAGGGCTGGAAGCATGGGCATTTTTGCATGGGACCCACGTATATCATTTTGACGCCCATGCCTATCATGGAAATATAGAGGGCAATGTTCGGTTTGAGAACCTGGAACCCATGGCCCCCTTCACAACCACAATGAAATTGAAGGATCTCCATATTGGTCGTCATCCTTATCTTCCCCCGCTTATCGGCCGGGATGTGTCAGGGGTTTTGGGGGGCGACATTGTCTACACCGGACAGTATGATAGTTTAATAGAGGGCGTTGGAGAGGCAATTCTTCACATTTCAGAGGGGAGTGTGCAGCTCCTGCAGCCCATTTTAGGGCTTGAATCCCTGCAGTTTGATCGGCTTTCTATGAAAATAACGCTCAAGAACAGAAAAGTGGCCCTGTCTGATGTTGGACTCGAGGGCCGTGCTGTTAAGGGCCAATTATCAGGAACCATCATCCTGAATAATGATATCCCGTCAAGCAGACTTGACTTGAGAGGAACCATCGAGCCGCTTGGAGGCTTGTTTGGGGATTTGAAAGGAGACTCTAATCCCCTCAAATTCCTGAGACAAGGTTTAAAAAAGCTAAAACGTTCCTTTGTTATCCGGGGGACCCTTAGGGATCCTGAATTTAAGTTTATGTAGGGATGAATTGAGGAATTGAGGGATTGATGATTGGGTGGACAATGGACTATGGACTATGGACAATGGACTATGGACAATGGACTATGGACAGAGGTCCTTTGTTTCGAAAATTGTTTTCCCTTTGTATTTCTTTGGCGTGAGACCTTTTTGTTCTAATTGAATAATCTGCGGATGGGATTGAAGGGACCATGAAAAAAAATCTTTACCACGTCATGTTTAATCTTTTTGCCCTCTCTATCCTCATATATATTAGCGTAGATATCTTTTACAGAACCATCTGTTTCCGGCTCACCGAGATCAGTTCCGTTGAGATGGCAGAGGTCATAACCCAGAATATTGCCGATTATGTTCCCCAACCCTTGAACAGCTTCGACGTGATAGTCGATCGAAATATATTTGGCTCGTCCGACGAGGCCTCCAGCGATGTGGAGACCATGGATATGGAGGCAAAGGAGATTGAGGCCCTTGAGCCTACCTCTCTCAAGATCTCTCTGTTAGGGACTGTTACAGGTTCCGAGGAAAATGCCTGTGCGGTTATTGAGGAAACCGGCAGGAAAACACAGGGTCTCTACAGGGTGGGAGACTCTGTCCAGAATGCGGTTGTCAAGAAAATCTTGTGGGGGAAGGTGGTCTTGCGGGTTGGTGATAGAGATGAGATCCTCTCGATGGATGAGGCTGAAACAAAAAAAGGGGGAGGAGCGCGTTCCTCTTCACAGACTGCTCATAAAGGAGATACTATAACTGTAGCGCGATCAGACATTCAGGACTCCCTCAAGAATATCAATAAGCTGTTGACCCAGGCCCGGATTCGTCCCCATTTGAAGGATGGGAAGTCTGACGGCTTTGTTCTCAGCTATATTAAGCCAAATTCGTTTTTTACCAAATTAGGGCTCAAGAGAGGTGATATTATCAAGAGGATAAACGGCAAACAGATAAATACACCGGAAGATGCTTTTTCCTTTTATCAGGCCTTGGAATCGGGGGCGCCCCTTTCAATGGAAATAAGCCGAGGGGGCAAACCTAAGACCATAAATTATCGTTTCAAGTAGATGATTGGACGATGGACGATGGACGATGCATGATGCAGGTCGAAGATCCCGTTTTTAAGCGGGGTTACTGGTTACGCGTTACTGGAGCCCGTTGGCTTTTCAATCGACAATCAACAATCAACAATCAACAATCCAAAGGCCCTGAACCCCTGAACCTTTGAACCTCTGAACCCCAAAAAAACATGTACACAGCCTTTTTCGGTTTCAAAGAAAATCCATTCAATCTGACACCAGACCCGAGATATCTCTATTTGAGTCGTTATCACAGGGAGGCCCTCGACCATCTGCTCTATGGCATTAATGAGCGGAGGGGGTTTATCGCCATAACAGGGGGGATCGGAACTGGCAAGACCACTCTCTGCCGGGCACTCCTGGACCATATAGATGAAAACACAAAGAGCGCCCTGATATTCAGCTCTTTTATCTCTGATATGGAGATCTTGGAGACAATTAACCATGAATTTGGCATTGAAATGGAGCCCGGGGCCGAAACAAAGAAGGATTATATCGATGCGCTCAACCAGTTCCTGCTAAATAACTTCAGCAAAGGCGGTAATGCGCTCCTCCTTATTGACGAGGCCCAAAACCTCTCTCATACCGTGTTAGAGCAGATACGGATGCTTTCAAACTTGGAGACAGAAAAGGATAAGCTGATCCAGATTGTGCTCGTTGGCCAGTCAGAGCTGAAAGGGGTCTTGGAGGCCCCATCGTTAAGACAGTTGAATGAGCGGATTACCGTGCGTTACGACCTGAAACCCCTGGACCCTGCTGATCTGAGGGGATATGTGAGCCATCGTCTTTCAGTGGCAGGAGGGAGCGGAAATCCCAGTTTCACAAATAGGGCCTTCAAAAAAATCTATGCGTACACCCGAGGGAACCCGAGGAGGATCAATGCGGTCTGTGACAGGGCGCTCCTCATCGCATACACCGATGAAAAACAGACTATAACAAAGAGAATGATCAAAGATGCCATCAGGGACCTGGGAGGGGGCACAGGGTCTGGGCAGACGTTGGAGGGGCGGTCAAGGAGCGTAACACCGGTTACGATTACGCTGCTCATATTGCTGATGATTACGGCGGCCCTTGCCGGATGGAACCTCAGAAGTCATATCCTGGAGGTGTTTTTGAAAACAGAGCTATCCGCTCCTCGTGAGGCTGAAAAGAGACCCGCAATCCTTAGTCAGCGCGAAAAGGGCCTGGAGGCCCTGTTCTTAGATGAAAGATCCAGCCTCGCAGGACTTTTCGATCTTTTCCAGGCCAAAACCGGGCACCGGCCCGGGGGGGAGGGGGAGGAGAGTCTTAATACAGATAATTTCGATTTAGGGTTGGTCTCTTTCAGTGTGGCGCCGGAATACTTTACACTGTTTAAGAAACCTTTTCGTGTGACGCTCTCCGGGCCTCTACCTCTCTCCGTGCCTCAACCATGCTATCTTTTGATATGTGAAGTCACCTATAATAGCGCCATTGCTTTAGACGGTGAAGGAAACCGGCGGCCTGTAAGCAGAGATTTTATTTTAGCACACTGGGGCGGAAAGGTTTCATCGGTTTATCCGTACGAAGAGAGAGAGGCCTATCTGGCTAAGGGGATGAATTCCCCTGAGGTGTTAAAGATCCAGAAGGTATTAACTCGTATCGGATACCCGGTTGACCAGGACGGCGTTTTTGATACGCAGACCTTCAAGGAAGTGGTAAGATTCCAGAAAGACTTTGGTCTAAATGCTGATGGAATTGTCGGCCGACGGACCATGGCCCTGTTGTTTCAGATGACGGAGTGATTGGGATTGATGATTG
>JAUWPC010000349.1 GCA_030611815.1 Desulfobacteraceae bacterium | reverse complement strand
CTTCTATCTTGCTAACTGTTTCCGAGACCATATCCCCTACCCTCTATTACGTTCTATTCTGTTGAACTATCCTTACCCTATGACCTAATTGGCAATCCAAATTCAACTTTTCTATTTTCGACATTGTTAAGGCGGAGTTGGTTCTGACATCGGCCATTAGATTATTTTCTTACTTTTAATCATTATCGAACATCCCTTAAGCAGACTGTAAAAGAGTATGATTATGAATTTTCGAACATACTGTATTTACTCCTTTCCAAATGTAATTCCGCTTACGGAGTTCTTTCCCCTTTCCTTCACAAAGAACATGGCCTGGTCTGCTAAGGCTAACAGTTCGGACAGACTGGTTGCATCATCAGGAAAAGTGGAGACACCGAAGCTTGCTCTCAGTCTTATCCTCAGCCCTTCACCGCGAAGGTAGAGAGTTTCTCCTATTCGGGAGCGGACCTTCTCTGCCATATGCAGGGCCTGACGCTTATTTAGACCTGGCAGAACCATAACGAATTCATCGCCTCCATAGGCCACCGCATAGGCCGGTTCCTGCAAGGTCTCTTGAAGTGTCGAGGCAAACTCTTGAAGTGTCTGGCTGGCCTTCAGATGCCCGTGAGTGTCGACCACCTGCTTGAAATCATCAATATCCATGAAAATCAGCGAAAAAGGTTGTTTGCTGACAAGACTCTCCGAGATCAATTCAGACAGGGCCTGATAAAGGTATCTCGTGTTGTAAAGCCCAGTCAGATTGTCGTGAATCGCCAGTTCCCGGAACTTCTCTTCGCTCTTCCTTAAGGCCTCTTTGGTTTTGTTGAGATGTTCCTCTGCCTCCATTTCTTTGGTAATAATGGTAAGGGACCCCACGGAAATATAGATGCCATCCTCTTCATATGATTCCACGCTTGCCAGGTCTTTTACCCAAAAAGACTTTCCTTTTTCAGGCGCGATCTTGTAAACGGCCTCGACAAATCCCCTCTTTTTGACCTCGTCTCTCAAGCCTGTTCTATGCTCTTTCAACTCCTCCCTGCTGATAACCTCTTGTCTGACGGGGCTTCCCACATCGTGGTATTTATAAACGTGTCGTTCAATGATGTTTTTACGAAAAGACTCGGGTGCCTCCAAGTATGTAGAACCGAGCGCCTCTATGAAACGTTTGCTGATGAATTCATACCAGATAGTATCCCCCTTTTCCTCCCACGCTGAAATATAGGGGATAGCCGGACTCCCGGCTTCATCGAAGGCACGAAACCGGTCGATTAAGTCCTTTATGTGTCTTCTTAGACGGTTGCTGTATTGGCCGCGTAGAATGCGCCCAGAATAATCACCGTCCATAATTTGTTCAGGTTCTCGTAAATTCCTCATAAGCTCAAAACCTTGAGGTTCCACCTGCCCAGCAGGAGAGGGATGCCGAAATCCTGGTCCTCTGCCCCGGATCTTTACTCCAAGTTCGCAGATCAGGAAAAAATAGTCAAGGTTTGGTACTGGAATTCTTCTTGACTTTTATTGGCATATTAGCCATTTTTGACATTTATAAACCTGAATAAAAACAAGGCCATAAGCCTGCGAAACAGGACAATGTTTGTAAAGGCAATCATATGTGAAAAAATAACATATTATGGTTGAACAGCTTTCGGTCTTTACCCCACGATTGGGTTTGGCCTTGTCATAATTCGCCAGCTTTCTAAAAAGCCCATCTGTACCGCCCTAAATAGAATTACCGTGCCGTTCTTCCTGACAGTTTTTGCTGTGACAACCATAGCTTAATATGGTAGATAAACCGCAAGAGTCGCGCCAAGATAGGGCAGAATATAGGGGCATAATGACGTCGTGAGATCAAAGGGTGGATAAGGATGCTCCAACATTTGTGAAGAAATCGAACGTAATGGTGAAATTCTGTTTTGAAAGGAGAGAAATCGATGCCAGATATAGATGAAATAAAGGAAGCGAGTCAGTATAACGCCCAGATTGCCCAAAAAACCGAGGGCTTTTTCCTAAAAGGCTCCAATTCACTGGAATGGGGCATGAAGGACCGGTTGGCCCGCATATTCAGCCCTGTGTCGGGTCGAACCGTGATGCTGGCCTTTGACCACGGTTACATCATGGGGCCTACATCGGGGCTTGAACGGATGGATTTGACCATTCTGCCGCTTATCGAGTACGCCGATTGCATCATGTGTACCCGTGGCGCCTTACGTACGCTTGTGCCGCCAACAGCGGGTAAGCCGGTCTCCTTGCGCTATTCGGCAGGGAGCACGGTTCTGACTGAACTGAATGATGAGTGCGTCATGGATATCGAGGAAGCCGTACGCCTCAATGCCTCACTCCTTGCCGTTATGGTGGCCGTGGGTGGCAAGTTCGAAGCGGTAACCATCCGCAACCTGACGAGGGCGGTAGACATGGGAACCCGCTACGGGATTCCTACTCTCGGTGTGACCGCGGTGGGTAAGGACATGGCCAGGGACGCCCGTTACCTGTCCATGGCATCCCGTGTCTGTGCGGAAAACGGCGCCCACGTGGTTAAGACCTACTTCTGCGAGAACTTTGAGCAGGTGGCCTCAACCTGTCCGGTGCCCATCGTGCTTGCAGGCGGAAAGAAACTTCCAGAACTCGATGCCCTTACCATGGCCTATCAGGCCATCGACCAGGGGGCTTCCGGGGTGGACATGGGCCGCAATATCTTCCAGGCTGGAGACCCGATAGCCATGATCCAGGCTGTTCGGGCCGTGGTTCACGACCGTGAGAAGCCGGAGAAAGCCTATGAGCTTTATAACACGTTGAAAAACGAAAAATAGCCCGCCTGTAATCTTTTATAGTCTATTTGTGATGGTCTCGTAAAAAGTCAAAAGGTTCAGGATTTGGAGTAATCCTACCAAAGCTAAGTAGATATAATAATTCGAAATACCTAAATTCCTAAATTCGCAATTGCCCGTAAAAAGGACTTTTTACGGGCGTATCATTTGTAGGGATGTTCGAGTATGATTATGAGCAAGAAAATAACCTAATCTCTCTTGTTATAGATTTCCTGCACAAGGTTCTTGAACCATGGCGGTCTCTGTAACAGGACAGAAATAAGTATTATCACAAGGATGGGAATGGGAATCACTGCATCCACGACTCCCAGAAGGATTAAGACAATAAGACACTTGGACTTGGTGTTAAGTCCCATGGACAAGACCCCCTTCATTTCTTCTTTTTCAATGTCTGGATCCCTGATTCGTGCCTAAACGAAATAACTCCTATTTCATAATCTTAATCATAATCGTAATCTTACTCAAAACGATTATGATTAAGAGTACGATTAAGAGTATGAATCCAAAAACAACCCCGCCTCTGGCGGGGTCAAATGTGGCAGTTATTTCGTCCTAATTTGTGTGAGT
>JAUWPC010000320.1 GCA_030611815.1 Desulfobacteraceae bacterium | reverse complement strand
AGGGAGAAAAGGGAGAAGATCTGATGACGGATTATAGTAATAATACGAGGCAACCATCTATGCCCCTTGAGGGGGTCCGTGTGCTGGAGTACGCGGTATTTCACGCAGGACCAGGCGCCGGTGCCATATTGGGTGACCTGGGAGCGGAGGTGATCAAAATCGAGGAAGGAACAGGAGACCCCGAACGGTACTGGACCATGGTGGGAGGTATGGATTTAACTTTACCTAATGGGGAGAGCATTTGGTTTCAGATTTCAAACCGTAACAAAAAGGGGATCTGCCTTGATATCAAAAAGGAAAAGGGGAGGGAGATTCTCCATCGCCTGGTCAAAGAAGCGGATGTCTTTCTTACCAATCTGCGTAAGAGCACAAAGGCAAGCATGGGACTTGATTACGAGACTATTTCTCGGATAAACCCAAAAATCATCCACGCCAATATCTCAGGGTATGGACCGGAAGGACCTTTTAGCGACCTTGGGGCCTACGATCCCATGGGTCAGGCCCGGTCCGGAATGATGTTCACTACCGGAAAAGACGAACCGGCCCTCATAAACCTTGGGGTTTTGGACCAGGCCACAGCCATCGCTGCAAGCCATGCCATACTGACCGCACTCTTTTTCAGGGAGCGCCATGGTATCGGTCAGGAAGTGCATGTATCTCTTTACAGCACGGGATTGTGGTTGCTTTATGGAAATATGGTGATGATGGGAGCCCTGTCGATCGATCCGAATGTTGAGTGGGACCGTTCGCTAAACTCCCCCTTGCGCAACCGCTTCTGTTGCAAAGACGGAAACTGGATTATAGGAACTCATCATCCGGAGGATAAGTACTGGCCTGCCTTTTGTGAGGCCACCGATCAGACTGCTATTTTGAGCGACCCGCGCTTTGCGGACAATGCCGGTCGTATTGAGAACTGTCCGGAGTTGGTGGCCCTTTTCGATGAGGTTTTTGCCACCAAGACACGGGATGAATGGATGGATATATTCCGTGAACACAGACTTATGTTCAGCCCGGTGCAGAGAATCCAAGAAGTCCTCACAGATCCTCAGGCCCTGATAAACGACTATGTCGTCGATTTCGAGACCCCGACCTCAGACAAGGTGAAGATCCCCGGTTATCCTGTGCACTTCAGTGCCACCCGGGCCGGGACCCGCAGCGTTGCTCCAACCTTGGGAGAGCACACTGATCCGATTATGCGACAGATGGGGTATACGAATCAGGAAATCCAGAAGCTTAAAAAGGAAGAGGTCATCCGGTGAACTGGAGTCAAATTACCACCAGAGGTGGTAGTTTAAACCGATTAATTAAAAAAGGAGGTTACATCATGAAAGTATTAGTGACTTATTTCAGCCAGACCGGAAACACGGAAAAAATAGCCAAGGCCATCTGCGAGGAAGCATCCCGGGCCAATGAAGTCGAGCTAAAAAAGCTTGAAGAGGTCAGTCCCGGTGATGTGGCTGGGTACGACTTCATATTGATCGGCTCGCCGCTCCACGCCAGCAATCTGGCCGGACCGGTAAAAGAATTCTTAGGCAGCATTCAGGCGGGTTCAGGCCAAAAGATGGCCGGTTTCATTACCCATTTCGCCCCGGCCTATCCGGACCAAGCCATGGATGGATTTACAGAACCTATGAAAGCAGCGTGCAAGGAAAAAGGTATTGAATACAAAGGATGTTTTGACTGCCAGGGGGCTTTGACTGAATCCTTACACGAGGTTGTAAAGAAGAAGCAGAATTTAACTGATGAGCAGTGGGCGGATATGGTCAAACAGATGACCGGACGTCCCAACGAAGAAGACGAGGGTAAAGCCAAAGCGTTTGTAAAAGAACTTTTAGCCTGATAATTATCTTAGAATTTTAAGGGGAATGCATTTAGGGGAGTGAAAGAGGGAAGATCTTTAATATTTGAATAATTTGGAATAAAGTATATTTGAAAATAAAGGTAGCGTAGGACACTGATTCAGTAGGGTTCCTTTAATAACGAAAAAATAAGGGGACGCAATACTTATTTTAACAAAAAAATGCATCGGATAAACCGGTGATTTTCACGTTAGCCGGCAGTGGATAAAGTGGCGCGATATCGATTTTGATACTTCCGTCCCTTTGCTGCCAGTATTTGAACAAGAGGAGGAAACTCATGAGTGAAAACGTTGCAGTCGTGCAAGAGTTCTATGCAGCTTTAGAGAAAGGGGACCTCCCAGGCGCCGTCGATTTGATAGCAGAAGAAGTCGATTGACAGTCTCCGGTGACACGCACGCATCCCCCAGAGATTCCGTGGTCATCGATTCGCCGAACAAAGCAAGAGGTTGCGGCGTTTTTCAGGGAGCTCGGTCAAACGGTGAAGCCGGAGGGCTTTGAACTGTTCCAGATTACGGCTCAGGATGACCGGGTGGTGGTCGAAGGCAAAAACAGAGGCACGGTGCACAAGAATGGCCGAACATATGAGCATGACTGGGTGATGATCTTCACAATTCGAAGCAACAAAATTATCAGATTACGTCACTACTACGATACTGCTGATTTAGTCGAGTCCTTTCGAGGGAAATAGGTCACACCTCTTTTCTCTGACTAAGAAAAAAGGAAACGGGATCATAAAGGGGTCAAGTCTGCCGTTGACTCTTGTATAAAGTTAATATAACTCACTGAAGACTTGAACCCATCATAGCGCAGTAAGTAGTATCGTCGAAAGATTGAAACAAGAAATCGTAAGGAATAAAAACTTCAAAAAGCATATTTAAGAATTAAGCAAAAACATTAGCAAGAGTCAACGGCAGACTTGACCCCTCTCCTCATGACGAGCAAGGGTTAAACCAAGCAAGAAGGAAATCAAATGGCTTATTGGAATCGACGTTTAATCCCGCAAACGTTGCAAAACGGCTTTATAAAAAAGCTGTCACCGTTAATGAGGCTTTTTACAAAATGGGGGTTAAGTCCAAACTCGTTTACCTTTGCAGGAGTGATTATTACATCCTTTGGGGCGGCTGCCTTTCTTACGGGGTTTATTCGCCTGGGAGGCATATTAATTCTGCTCGGTGGTTTGTGCGACACAATAGACGGCCAGTTGGCTCGCTACACCGGAAAGGCCACGCGGTTTGGCGCTCTGTTGGATTCCACCGTCGATCGTTATTCCGAATTCATCATGTTTTTCGGTATCGCCGCCCATTTTGTCTTTATTAAAGATTACGGTACATCGATGGCCACTTTTCTTGCCCTGTGCGGTTCTTTCATGGTCAGCTATGCCCGTGCACGCGCAGAAGGCCTGGGACTTGACGCCAAAGTCGGTGTCATGCAACGCCCCGAACGTATCGTGCTGATCGGCCTGGGGGCCTTAATTCACATTGTTGCGTTTCAATTCGCCATCTGGCTGGTTGCTCTCTTTGCCAATTTCACCGCTTTGCAAAGAATCCGATTCGCCTACAAACAGGATTTAGCCGAATTCAAGGAATGAGTACTAAGTCTACTCTTGACTCATATTGTTGATGTGGTAGTGATGTGGCATATCCAGGCCACTGAGAATATAATATCCGAATGCCCCGCCTGCCTCGCCTGGTATCTCCCCTAATAGGCATGTAAGGCGGCACGTCAAAGAACGCTGCTCAGTGTTGATAGAATGGGTTGCCGTGGGCAATGGCGGGCAGGCCCGCCTGCCTCGCCTGAGCGGCTCACGACCCGTCTGCCTCGGCTAATGCCTTGCGATGCCGGGCGGGTGGCGGGCAGGGTGGTATCACGTTATGAACAGGGGAAAAGGGGAGGGATATAACAATGCATTATGACACAGCATTGCGGGGGTATACTTCCAAACGTTTGGAGGAGATAGAATCCGCCGACATCCTCGTGGGAATCCCCTGTTACAACAATGAGAGGACCATTGCTCATGTAATCCAGATGGTCACCCA
>JAUWPC010000205.1 GCA_030611815.1 Desulfobacteraceae bacterium | reverse complement strand
TCCTCGCTTGATCAGGAAGAGAATGGTGTCACCCTTCTTGTAGCTCTTAGTTCTTTCAAGGAAGTCGGCGAGGTTCTTGGCAGGGGCCTGGTCAATCTCCAGGATGATATCTCCCGGTTTTAGGCCAGCTTCTGCGGCAGGCGAATTGTTGTCAACTTGCGCGATCAGGATACCGGTCGTTTCCGACAGGCCAAACTCTTTTGCCAACTGTGGGGTGATCTTTTCCACTTTCATGCCAAATCGTTGTTTTGCGCTGCTTTCTTCAATGCCCTTTTCTTCCTCCTTCAGCTCTCCTATCTCGACCTCAAAGACCTGTTCCTGGCCCTTCCTAATGACCACGACGGGTACTGTTGCGCCTATGGGCGTGGAGGCTACGATATAGGGCAAATCTTTCATTTCATTGATTTTTTTGCCATCAAAGAAGACGATAACGTCTCCGCGTTTGATTCCGGCCTTTTCAGCGGGTCCCCCAGATGTGACGTCCGCTACCAGGGCCCCATTTGCGTGCTTCAAGTTGAGTTTGGTTTGCAGATCGGGGGTAATTTTTTGGATCATAACACCTAACCAGCCCCTGACGACTTTGCCCTCCTTGAGTTGGGCTATGATCTGTTTGGCCATATTAATCGGGATAGCGAACCCGATGCCGATACTTCCTCCGGTCCGGGAGAAAATAGCAGTATTGATTCCGATCACCTCTCCAGCGCTGTTCAGGAGAGGCCCCCCGCTGTTCCCCGGATTAATGGAGGCATCGGTTTGGATGAAATTCTCGTATGGCCCGGCCCCGATATGTCTGTACTTGGCGCTGACAATGCCAACTGTTACAGTGTTATCAAGGCCAAAGGGGTTTCCCATGGCAATGACCCAGTCGCCTACTTCAAGTTTGTCGGAATCGCCCATGGGGAGCGGGCTGAGCTGTTGATCTGTTTCTATACGGATAAGGGCCAAATCGGTTTTGGGATCACGGCCTATGACTTTTGCACTGAAGCTCCCGCCGCCTGCCAGCTTGACGTTGATTTCATCGGCCTTCTCCACAACATGATTATTGGTCAGAATGAAACCATCTTCATCAATAATAAATCCAGATCCGAGGTTTCTCTGCTTGAAGCCCTTGGGCATCTGGTCGCCGAAGAACCGATCAAAAAAGTCTTTTAGAGGATCATTTGGCCCGGAGGGGCCGTGAAAGCCAA
Organism: Desulfobacteraceae bacterium; assembly: GCA_030611815.1. Classification (GTDB taxonomy): domain Bacteria; phylum Desulfobacterota; class DSM-4660; order Desulfatiglandales; family Desulfatiglandaceae; genus Desulfacyla. The sequence goes on along the minus strand of JAUWPC010000205.1, from coordinate 5,171 downwards.
ATGGGTGGGTCATTCGCCCTGTCACGGTCATTACGGTGCTGATGTTTACCACAGATGGTCTCGCCTTTTTGACCAATCCGGAAAAAGACCCTGGGGCGGCAGGCAAAAGAGGACTTGTCTGGGCCATTGGCGCTGAGCCCGGATCGATCAGCGTGGTAAGGACAAAACCGGCAGTTATACAAAAAAACGCCCACGTCATGAGGCAAAGTTTCTTCTGCCAGGTGGCGCCCGATCGAGTAAAATTCATGAAGAATCTCCCACAGGGATTGATGATTGATCCTGAATATCCGCGTTTATCTGCGCCCTATATCGCTACTTGGCCTTTACAAAATGCCATCTGAGGTCGGTCAGGATATTTTCAATAAACTGTTTCTCTTCTTCAGCGAGGTTTCCCTCGGTCTTTTCCTTTAGCATGGCAATGGTATCTATGGCATGTTTGGCTAAGGCCAAGTCCTTCTTTTTTTCCCCTGTCCCGGGATCAGGGATTTCCCCGAAATGAAGGAAGGCCGTAGAACTCAGGCTTAGAATTAGGGAGGAGAAATTGACCTCTGGCAGGGGAGGCGTCTCGGCCTCCTTTGTTGGGGGCGCTTCTTTTGGTTCCTCCTTTACCTTTTCCTCTGTGGAGTCCTTTTCTTTGAGGTCTCCCTTATCGTCAAACGATCGTCTGTCTTTTATAATGAATCCTTTTTCTTCCTCTGGCATAATACAATCCCTCAATCCCATCCGCAGATTACGCAGATTATCGCAGATTATTCAAACATCTCATCCATCTCATCCAACCAACCATCCAATTCCTCAATTCCCAATTACAACTCAATTCTTCGTGCTGAGAAGACGTTCTTAAGGGAGCGGATCTCCTCAAGGATTTCATCGCTGACAGTGGATCCGGTTGTTATGAGAACGACATTCTGTTTTTTCTCCGCTTCCTCTCCCACCTGCATGCGACCAATGTTAATCTTGTGTCCGGCCAGGGCCGAGGCAATCCGGCCTATCACGCCCGGGGTGTTTTTATTGCGAATCAGCAAAATATGCCCCTCGGGAATCGCCTCGAGATAAAAGTCGTTAATTCGTAAAATTCTGGGCAGATTTTTGCCAAAGATAGTGCCGGATACGATATTTTCACCTTCCAAGCTCTTTACTGTGAGCTTGACAAGGCTGGCAAAATCATCAGATGAAGTTTTCTTTGATTCCACCACTTCTATGCCCCTGTCAGCGGCAATATAGGGGGCGTTCACAAAGTTTACATCATACTTAAGGATAGGCGTCAAAAGCCCTTTGAGCATGGCGGTGGTCAGCGGGGAGACATTATGCTCGGTTATGGCCCCGGCATACAAAACCTGTACCTCTGTCAGGGCGCTGTCAGTCAGTTGGGCCTGGAGAGAACCCATTCTCTCGAGGAGGGTTACATAGGGCCTCAGGATAGTCATCAGCTCTGCGCTGATGCTGGGCACATTGACGGCGTTTTTCACCGTTCCATGAAGGAGGTACGAAATGATCTGTTCGGCCACGTCCTTGGCCACATTATCCTGGGCCTCTTTGGTGGATGCTCCGAGATGAGGGGTACAGATGAAATTCGGCAGTTCCATGAGGCTGGTTTTTCCGGGCGGCTCGGTCACGAATACGTCAAAGGCCGCTCCCCCTAAATGGCCTGATTTCAGGGCATCATACACATCATCCTCATTTACAATGCCTCCCCGTGCACAGTTAATCAGCATTGCGCCCTTTTTCATTTTTGAGATGATCTCCTTATTGATCATGTTGCTGGTCTCTTCTGTCTTGGGCGTGTGGATGGTAATATAGTCGGCCCGGTCTAAGAGTGTGTCGAGGGAAACAGGCTCAAGGTCGAGCTTTTCAACACTCTGCGGTTTGATATAGGGGTCATAGACAATGACCTTCATCTTCATCCCCTTGGCCCTGTCAGCCACGATCCGGCCGATATGTCCCACGCCGATGAGCCCCAATGTCTTGTTGAAAAGCTCCTGGCCCTTGAGCTTCTTCTTTTCCCATTTGCCATCCTTGAGTGACGCCGTGGCCTGGGGGATGTTTCTCGACAGGGCCATCATCATGGCGATGGTATGCTCGGCAGTGGTGATGGTGTTCCCGTCAGGGGTGTTCATGACCACGATTCCACGCTTGCTTGCTGCAGGTATATCTACATTATCCAGGCCGATTCCGGCCCGCCCGATGACCTTCAGGCGATCGGCCGCTTCAAGGATGTCGGGAGTGACCTTGGTGGCGCTCCGGATAACAAGGCCGTCGTAAAGGCCTATTATCCCTTTCAGTTCTTCAGGGGTAAGGCCGGTATTGACGTCTACATCAATTCCGGGTGTTTCCTGGAAAATCTCTACTCCCACATCAGACAACAGATCACTTACTAAAACTTTCATGAAATTTCTCCTAACATTAGTTTATTGTAATTAAAAACGACAAAACGCAGCCGTGAGCGGCAGGGGCTTGTAAGCCATGAGCCCTAATTTTATTAAAGATGTTCATCTTTTTCAGTGAATCTCCCCGCCATAATGCATTTTGTACAACATACCCATAAAGCTATGGTGTGTCAAGACCCGTAAGTCCAGTTTTATCCTTGACTTTTGGCTTGGATTAGTGTAAAAAACTATCCTAAAGATGTGCGAATGCAAAGAAATTTTCCGCATCCTTGTTGAGGGTATTGGGAAAATGGCCCTACAGTCAGAAAATGCTTGACATTTCCCTTATAACTTGCTAAAAGTCCCAGAAAGGCTAACTATATTGGCCGTTATTATAGGTAAGATTGTAAAATTTGTGTCAGGTTTTAGGGATATTGTGTGATTTCTAAATTAAAAACATCTTAATTTATGGAAAGGAGGCGATAAATCTTATAATTTTTTTAAGAGTTTATTGAGTTTGAGTGAAGGAAGTTTAACCAAAAACAATTTTGTAGGAGGAGAGAGTAATGAAGAAACTATTTGTAATTGGTATGGCAGCCCTGCTGCTGGTCGCTTTTACAATGCCTGCCATGGCAAAGGTAAAGATCGGCGGTATTGTATTTACCGATTTCTATTACATAGACAGGAATCAAGCGAATACGGTAGCCAGAGGTATGGGCACTAATGCTTTTACCCACACTGCGATACAAGTCCCGAATATTACCCGTCTCTATGCCAGATGGACCAATGAGGACAATGTAGGCTTGTACATTGAGCTCGGCTTAGGCCTGGATGGAGGGCAGAGTCAGGATAGTCCTTCAGAAGGCTCAGGAAGTGCCAGAGTCAGGCATGCCTATGGCTGGTGGGACATAAGCCCGTCGTTTCAGATCATGGCCGGTAAGTCCACCACCCCCTTCTCACCCCTTAACCCGTCACAGTTAATAGGTACAAGGTCAGGATCTGTCAACATTATTGGCGTTGGCTACGGTGATTTTTACTCAGGCCGGTTTGCCCAGGTCCGTGGTACCTTTAAGTTTGGTAAGGTGGCAAGGCTTGCCATAGCCCTGGTCGATCCCAATGGGACCTTGGCTGGTGGAAGCTATGGCCCCTGGGGTACGCTTAACACGGACTACCAGACCAATACCAAACTGCCGAGGATTGATATCGGTGTCCCGATCTATCTCGGTCCGGTTCACATCTATCCCGGCTTGCTGTATCAGCACAGGACCGTTGATATAATTAACCCTGCCCTCGCTGGTGCTAATAATGACGTCGATACCATTATCGGTTCACTCGCAATAAAGGCCGGTTTTGGTCCCTTTGGAGTTGCTGTGGAAGGAAACTATGGCCAGAACTGGGGCAACGCCCGCGGTCTCGCCGGTATCAGCCCCCCGATTACAAGTGGTGTCCGACCGGGAATGGGTAGTGCGACCCTCAAGAACAACAACCAGATTAACAATGCAGATACCTACTCTTTCTGGATAGATCTTAACTATAAGTTTGGACCGATTACGCCGCATCTGATGTATGGCCAGATGAAAACGAAGAACGAGAGTGCAGCGGGTCTTAAGCAGGAAGCAAAGACCCAGATGTGGGGCTTCAGTGTCCCGATCGATCTTGCCAAGGGCTTCCGGATCAGACCAGAAATAATGTGGTATGATGATGGTAAGTTTAGCCAAGCTGGTTCCGACAGTGTCGATATGGGTAAATACTTTATTGCCGGTGTTCAGTTCCAGATCACATTCTAAACACTAAAATTTAGCCAAGGGTCTTATACGCGTAGGCCCCTGTTTAACCAAGAGCCCTCTTCCCTATTTTTCCGGAAGGGGGTTTTTTGTGCGGTTGCCGTTTGTAGTCAAAAGACAGGTTGATCTTTAAGTTTTCGTGGGGTATGTTTTGTAGTTCCGTAAAAAGTCTCCAAGTCCGTCACCCTCGCGAAAACGGGGGCCCAGAAGCACTTGATTGTACTGGATTCCTGCTTTCGCAGGAATGACGAAAACGGAAGATTTTCGACTTTTTACGAGTTTGTCATGTATAATACGATAAAGAGAAAAAGTGGGCAGAATTCATCAGAATTGAAGTTGGTCTGTGATCATATGAAGAGATTATTAGGCAGAAAACCGCACTAAAAATGAAGACTCTACTTGATCAAATGGTTTTCCGCATGATTATGCTATTTGCCCGAACTGTCGGGCTGGTTCCGAGAAAGGCCGGCGCCCGCCTGGGGAAGGTTTTGGGGCGCCGGCTTTACCATTGGGATAACCGGCATGCGAATATTGCCATAGAGAACCTGACAGAGGCCTATGCCGTTGAAAAGAATCCTAATGAGATAGAAGCCATTGCGAGGCGCGTCTTTGAGAACTTAGGGAAAGTGATCTTTGAGGTCTGCTGGTCCCTGAGTCATGATCAGAAGCAGTTCAGAGACTTTCAAATTGAAGGGCTTTCAAACATTCAGAAGGCGTATGATCAAGGCCGGGGCGTCTTGGGCCTGACTGCCCATTTTGGGAACTGGGAACTTCTGACCATCGTTGGGGCTATGCTCAGATACCCCTTCAGAATTGTTTACAGGCCTCTTGATTTCAGGCCCATGGAGCGCTTTATGGTCCTGTTCAGGACCCGCTTCGGCGCTAAAATGATTCCCAAAAAGAAGGCCTTTCGCAATATTCTCAAGAGCCTGAACCGAAAAGAGATCGTGGTCCTGCTCATGGACCAGAATGTGGAATGGCGTGAAGGGGTTTTTGCGGATTTTTTCGGTCGTCCGGCCTG
>JAUWPC010000361.1 GCA_030611815.1 Desulfobacteraceae bacterium | reverse complement strand
AGGGGACCCCTTCAAGCATATGTTTCATGCTTCGGGTTAGTGCGGGCAGGGTGGGGGCTTCCGGGAAATTATCAAGGACCGCTCGAATTCCCCATTCAGTGTCCCGGTAGGGAACATAGGCCATATTTGTAGCAGTGAACTCTGGTTTATCAAACATCCGTCCTCCAATTTCATTTTTTTGCATTCACCGCCTCTTCACCTTTCTTTATGCGAGCAAATGACTGAAATATTTTTTGGCAAAACCACGCCAAGGCTGATACCCCTGGGCCTTATACCATGAATTATTTATGTGACAAGCCAAGCTGGAGCCTTTCTCCACCTATATCAATGGTTGTTTTTGAGTAAGTAAGTTTTTTTATGATCTTTCCATCTTGAAAATGGAGGACATCTATACCCCGTCGTTTTTCAGGCTTTCCCTCATACCCTTTTTCAAAAGAAGGCCATTCAAGTAACCATCGGTAAAGGGCTTTCTGTTCCTTTTCATCAATAAAGGTCTCTTCCTCTATAAATCGAAATCCCCCATGATTTGCAAACCAGGGCGCCCACGCCTTCCTGAGAGCCGCCTTTCCACAGGCCTTTCCCCCGGTCCAGTTTTCAAACACTACTTCATCGTGAAAGAGCTGCATAACTCCGTCGAGGTCATGCTTGTCCCAGGCAAGATTCCACTCTCTTAGGGCATCCTCAATTTTTTGTCTTGAAAACGACACAGGTTTCTCCTCTGATTTAAGTGGCTAAAGTTTAAAGTGCCTAAAGTTTGAAGTGCCTAAAGTTAAGGAACTTCGTGACATTTGATAAGGGATTGTTTTCACAACCCCTGCGCGACAAACACTAAACACGAAATACAGTAGCGAAGCGACGAAATACTTTCGTAAAAAGGTTTATTTCTTGACTTTTTACGAAACCATCAAGCTTGCTTGAAACGTGATTAGAACCCTACAAGATGCATTTCTTTTTGCCGAAAAATATGCTACCTTCTGTGTAATTGTGATGATCTCATTAAAAGTTATTGGCGAGCATGGATAAAATTTATCAAAAGGTGTTTGGCTTGTCAAATCAATAACTTTATACTCACGCAAAGCCGCAAAGGGAAGAAAATATGAATGATGGGTCCTGGGGCGCCTTTTCGTGAGACCTTGTCTGTTTCGGTTTGTTTGGGTTAGGAGGAAAGCAGGGATGGGTGAATTCGTCTACTCCAACATAGAGAGGGAGATGGAGGCCTATGGATACGATTCCGTGGTCAAGAGCCACTGCCGTATGTGCCATGGCGGTTGTGGTGTCCTCGTCTACACCAAAGAGGGCAGGGTGGCCAAGATTGCGGGAGACCCCGATTGTCCCATAAATCATGGCACCCTCTGCAGCAAGGGGATAGCATCTGCGCAGTTAGCCTATCATCCGGACCGGTTGACCAACCCTGTTAAGAGGATCGGTTCGAAAGGGAGCGGAAAATGGGAGCGGATCTCCTGGGATGAGGCATTGGATATCATTGCAGAAAAGATATTGCGTTATAAGGAAGAGTTTGGGGCGGAATCGGTTGTGATGGGTTATGGTACGGGTCGGGAAAACGAGGCCGTGATTTACAGATTTGCCAACCTGTTAGGCTCTCCCAACGTTCTTACAGCGGGTCATTTCTGTTATGGCCCCCGTATTGCCACGAGTATTATTACCTGCGGAACAAACCCGATTGTAGATTATGAAAATCACCCCAAGTGCATCATGGTGTGGGGAAACAATCTCGTGATTACTAATCCGGACTGTTATAAGGGTGAGCCTTTTTCCGTCAGCTTAGATGCGGGAGCAAAACTGATTGCAGTTGACCCGAGACTTACTCGAATTGCCGCCCGTGCTGACGTCTGGTTGCAACTGAGGCCCGGAACTGACACTGCCCTGGCCTTGGGAATGCTCAATGTGATCATCAATGAAGGGCTTTATGACAAAGAATTCGTGGAAAAATATGTCCATGGGTGGGACCCCTTTGTTAAGAGGGTCAATGAATATCCTCTGGACAGGGTGGAAAATATCACCTGGGTCCCTCAGGAGAAGATCAGAGAGGCTGCGAGACTCTTTGCGACCACTAAACCCGCGGCCATCCAATGGGGCGTGGCCATTGAGCAGCAGATCAATTGCGCAGACAACAACCGAACGCTCATGGCCCTCATGGGAATCACCGGCAACATAGATATTCCCGGAGGACAGGTGTTGTTTCAGCCTCCAAAAATCAGGAACGTGGGGCATTTCGGGGCCCACAGAATGCTCCCTGATATTCAGCGCGAAAAACGTCTCGGCGGAGATCGATTTCGTTTGGGGGGGAATTTTGCAATCATCAACCCAAAATGTGTCTGGGACGCCATATTGGAGGAAAAGCCTTATCCGGTAAAAATGCTGTTCTTTATAAGCTCAAATCCTGTTATGACCCGTGCAAACGCGCGGGAGGTTTACAAGGCACTTGAAAAGGTGGAATTCATGGCGGTTTCGGATTTCTTTATGACGCCGACCGCCGAGCTTGCGGATATTGTTTTACCTGCCGCTACATGGCTTGAGATGGATTACATCGGGGACTTCTGGAAACGGCATGGCTACATCCTGCCCCGGCGAAAAGTAATACAGGTGGGAGAATGCCGATCCGATCATGAGATGCTCAATGACCTGGCCCATCGTGTGGGTCAGGGCGAACAGTGGTGGGACAACTTTGAGCAGGCCTTAGACTGGATTTTAGAACCGATGGGGATAACGTGGAACGATTTTAAAGAAATGGAATACATAAGGGGGGAAATGAGGTACGAAAAATACAAGACAAATGGTTTTTCCACCCCCACGAGGAAGTTTGAACTCTATTCAACGTTGCTCGAAAAATGGGGATATGATCCGCTCCCCCAGTATCGGGAACCCCCGGAAGGTCCATACAGCACACCTGAGCTTTACAAAAAATATCCCTATATCCTTATTACAGGAGCGAGGTCTCCGGGGTTTTTCCATACGGAAAACCGTCAGGTTCCCTGGTTGAGGGAACTTGAAAGGGATCCTGTGGTGGAAATCCATCCCGACACCGCTAAAGCAAAAGGGATCAACCCGGGGGACTGGGTTGTAATCGAATCTCCCCGCGGAAAGGTGAGACAGCGGGCAAAGTTGTTTGCCGGGATGGATCCGAGGGTTGTATCGGCCCAGCATGCCTGGTGGTTTCCTGAAAAAAAAGATCCAGGGCACGGCTGGGATGAATCAAACATCAATATTTTGACGGATAATTCCTATGAATCGTGTGATCCCGCAATGGGCGCTACCCACGTACGGACACTCCTGTGTAAGATATATCC
>JAUWPC010000131.1 GCA_030611815.1 Desulfobacteraceae bacterium | reverse complement strand
ACATAACTCTAACGTGCAGTTTGCTTCAAGACACTTCTCCTAAAGCTGCGCCCTACCTGACATTTTTTCAATTTTAGCGGTCAGATTGGATGCTACAGTGCCTGGCATCGAAATTGCACTTATGACACTTGTTTAAATGTTAGAAGAACTCATGACTCGTAACGTAAGGAGGTGACAGGACCGAAAAATCATTAAAAGATGTAATCCCGAAAGTGGGAGGAATCATTAAGACTATGTGACCTCTCAAGGTAGGGAAGATGGTGAAAAACCATCGCTGCCCCGCAACTGTGAGCGGCAACCTTATCCTTTTTCTCCGAGTCATTCAAAAAGGAAAGGGCTCTTTGGAGCCATCCATTTTTATTTGTTCCTAAGAGCGAAATCTGCAACGAGCCACTGTCAGGCACTTAGTGCTGAGCGCATGATGGGAAGCCGCAAGTCAGGATCACCTGCCCAATAAGGATATAGCTCTTTCGAGGGTGAAGGCTGTGTCCCCCCATTTGAGGATTTTTTAATACCTCAATCCCTGATGTTCGATTCCACGCTTTGTCGTAAGCTATAGCTTTTATATTGCAGCGGACCATTTGTTTTGTTCGTTTTGTCTTTTACTTAGCAGAGCTTCTGTTTAATGGAGGAGACGTTTCGTGTGCGATAAATCTACGTTCTTGCGAACCAATTCTGCTGGCAGCATGAGGTGGACATTCAGAAAGAAGGCCCCTCAGGCGGCTACAGGGAAATTAGGCGTGTTCCAATTGTTATTGAACGTCTCAATAGCACATTTTTTCCGCTATTCATACCTATCTGAAAACATTCCAAACATCAAATTTATACCAAAGGAGGAGCTATAATGAACTCTAAGGAGCGAGTGATGGCTGTCTTGAATCATCAAAGCCCGGACAGGATGCCCTGTTTCGGGGCTAATTCCACGCCAACCTACGATCAGATGGAGAAGGTACAGGCCTTTTGGCCGGAAGGCCATCTAAAGGGGGAGACAATGGCAAAACAGGCCCTGGCTGCTTATACAGTGCTCGGTTTTGATGCGGTCAGGGTGCCATTTTGCCAGACATTCGAGGCGGTCGCCCTCGGGTGTACATATAAACCGGCAAAAGCCGTTGAAGGTGGGGAAGGCATCCCGGGGATCGAACATCCGCCCCCTTACAAGCTGGACGACACCCCTGTGTTTCCGGATGACTTTCTCTCCAGGGGCTCGATACCGGAGTTGCTAAAGGCGGTGAAAATTCTCAAAAAAGAGGTGGGCGACGAGGTACCCATTGTGGCAGGGATCATAGGGCCTTTTACCATTGCGGGATCCCTTTTGGATGCTGTTCCCATTCTCAAGGCCACCTTTAAGGCACCTGACAAGATCCGGCCCTTTCTTGAGGTGGCAGAGAAGGCCGGGACGGCCCTGGCCAAGGCGCTCGTAGATGCCGGCGCTGACATAATCTCCTGTGAAGACATGACTGCGTCGCCAGAACTCATTGCCCCGAAGACGTACAGAGACATCGAGCTGGAATATCAAAAAAGACAATTTGACGCCATCCCCGTTCCCAAGATTTTGCATATTTGTGGGAATGTGGACTCCATTGTGGAATGGATGGGTCAAACCGGGGCAGAGATACTGAGTTTAGAACCAAAAGCCGATGCCAGACTTGCACGGCAAAAGTGTGGAACTCAAATTATTTTGATGGGTGGAGTAGATACTGCTACGACCCTCTTTATGAAAGATGCAGATACGGTCAAAGAGGGTTGCGAGGAGTCAATTGCCGACGGCATCCAGATCCTGGCCCCGGGCTGTGCGGTTGCGCCTGGCACGCCCACGGAAAACCTCTTGGCCATGGTGGAAGTGGCCAAGGCCCATTAGTTGTCTGAAGGATATTAGTGGCTTCTGCCGGAGCCGATTTATATACCTTAAACAGAGGAAAAGGAAGGAGGACGAAATGAGATATTTAGATGATTTTTCTAACATTTTCAAACGTTATGACCTTGATGGTGAGGTCACAGGGGAAGCCAGGGAGGTTTCTAAAGATGCGACCTTGCAGGAGATCGCCAAGTTCGTTGTGGAGGGGGATGATGAGGGGATCCTGCCGGTCGTCCAAAAGGCCCTGGGATCAAAATCGCCCATCGATATCATCAACGATGCCTTGATTGCGGGTATGAACGAGGTAAGCCGTCTGTGGGATGAGGGGGTGTATTTTCTTCCTCAGGTCATCCTCTCCTCAGACGCCATGAATGTGGGAATCGCCGAGTGTGAGGCAAAAATGGGTAAATCCATGGACAGAAAGTCCACGGTAGTCACCCATACGGCCGAAGGAGATATCCACGACATCGGACAGGTTATCGTCAATGCCCTGCTCAATGCCAATGGCTATGAGGTTGTGGACTTGGGCGCTGATGTTCCGGTTGAAAAGGTTGTGGCCGCGTGCAAGGAACATAAGCCCGTTATGGTCACAGGTACTGCCCTGATGACCACCACCATGACCGCCTTTCCAAAGATCGCCCATCAGCTCGAGGCGGCCGGTCTGGCTATCCCCTTTATCTGCGGTGGGGGAGCGGTCTGCGAGGAGTATGTAACCGGTTATGACTTAGGGGTCTGGGGCAAAGAGGCAAGCCAGGCACCGGAAATGGCCGAGGACGCCACGGCCGGCGAGAGCTGGGAATCAATGCGGGGCAAATGGAACGGATAATAAAAAAAGATGAAGCATAGGTTAAGGGAATGATTGTTGATATTGTCTTCGGGTTTTTGGGCTCCGGCAAAACCACTTTTATCATCAGGGCCCTGGAGAAATGGGGAGCTGAGGAGAAAATTGTTGTTCTGGTCAATGAATTCGGAGATGTGGGAATAGACGGTGAGCTATTGACGGGTCAGGGCGGGGATGTGGTGGAAATGCCCAGCGGGTGTATATGCTGCACGCTTCAGGCCGATTTCAGGTCCCAAATGCTTGAAATCAGTAAGGCCATGAACCCGGAGAGGGTCATTATAGAGCCCACCGGTGTTGCTACCATTGCACAGATCCGATCAATCGTCGAGGCAGAGCTCTTTGAGGATGCCATTGAAAAGATCAATAATATTTTGATTGCTGATGCCACCGGTTTCATGGGCCTTTATAAGGCCAACCGCCATTTTGTGGAATCGCAGGTCAAAAATGCCCAACTCGCACTTTTGAATAAGTGTGACAGGGTTGATAAGAGGAAAGCCATGGTAACCCAGGGGGCCATATTGGCGATCAATCCCGAAATGACAGTTCTCATGACTGAATTCGGGGCAGTGGATTGGGCCGAGTATCAGTTTGCCCTGTCCACAGCCCCTCTTTCAAAGGAGGACGTGTGGAAAGAAGAGGACCATTTAGCACAAATAACAGCGGCAGGGGGTGGAAGTCATCCCCATCTTCATGAAGAGGAAGACGCCTTGGGGTATGAGTCCTTTGGCTGTGTTTACGGTGATCTCTCCTTTGACCAGGGTAGACTTGAAGGCCTTTTTCAGGAGTTGAATGCCTCCAAGTCCGGAATGGGAGAGGTTGTCAGGGCCAAAGGGATATTCAGGGTCGGTGATAAATGGACCCTGATGGAACTGGCCTCAGGGGAGTTTTCTTCTCAACCGGTACGCAATTCCAACGAGAGTAAAGTCTCTATTATCGGCCAGGGATTGGACCGGGAGATGATCAAAGCCGCTCTTGATCAGTGTGTCGAGAAGAAGCAAAACCTCAATTTATAGTTCACTGAAATAGGGTCTTTCGATGAAGGGCATTATTTCTGAGAAAGGAGGAGGAAAATGGTAGAAGCCACACTTATGGCAATCAGTCTTATGTGGATCCCTGTGGGCTTATTGCTCTTGGGATATGGAGAGGCCAAGGGCACTGGGGCCCTCGTTATCATGGTGGGTGTTCTTGTACTGGTATCCGCCGTCATTGAAGCAGCCATTTTCAAAGATCCGTGGATTGCCGCGCTGCTCTTTACGTACGGTCTATTTTACTTTATCGTCGGTTATACACTATTTGCCGGGCTGGAAAATATGAAGGCCGCGGGCAATGCCAGCTTTACGCTAATCCCCATATCCATTGTGTACGTAATTCTCTCTCTTACCGGAGGGCCAGTTTTAGAAGATGGCAAGCAGTTGATCGGAAAGAGCAATTTTCTGGCGTTAGCTTGCGCCGGCTATACGGTTCTTTACGTTATGGTCTGGCTCAACGCATATGACAAATTCTCTGCCAAGACCTTAGGAGTGTCGCTCATCATATGGACGGTTGTAGGCCTCTGGGTACCCGCGTTTTGGCTGCTGGCCGCAGGTAAACTGCCGTTTTAAGGATATTGAGAGGTTAACCCATCATTTCTTTTCAAAGGAAAAACTATTGGTGAGCCTCTCATTGGCTTTGTAAGTGATAGTGACACGAGCTTATTTTCTTCGCAGGTACAAATTAGCTCGCCGTGGACGAAAAAATGGTACAGAACAAGGGCAATACCAAGCCCATCGTGCTGATTGTTGACGATCAGTACCAGACCTTCCGTTCCTTGCCCCGATTGATATCTCCGGATGTATTTTTGTCCATCTGGGAGCCGGACGAGCAAGAGGGCTTGAAGGCCTTGAAAGATCAAGGCGACAAAGTGAGGATAGTTATTATTGATCTGAAATCCTCCGGTATGGGGGGAGGGGGATTCTTGCACTGGGCCAGGCAGATCGCCCCTCACGCAGCTATCCTGATTACTTCACCATTGGGCCCATTTTTGTACCAGGGCGGTACTTTTTACGATCTCTCAGGCCAAACATTAAAACACAACATCAATGCCATCTTGCTGAGTATTGTGCAGAAGATGGATAGAGGGCATGGACACGAGGAAAACAAAAAGCGACCACCTAAATCCAATAAATCCAAGGAACGGTTCGGGGTTATCATTGGCCGGAGCAAAGGAATCAACAAAATCTATGACCTTATCGAACAGCTCAGGGATTCTTCTGCTACTGTGATGATCCAGGGGGAGAGTGGCACGGGCAAGGAGCTGGTGGCTCAGACGATCCACCAGACCAGCGCCAGAAACAATCATGCGTTTGTGGCCATAAACTGCGGGGCCATCCCTGCAAATTTGATAGAGAGTGAACTGTTCGGGCATGAGCGAGGGGCCTTTACCACGGCCATTCACCAGAGAAAAGGCAAGTTTGAGATTGCCCATGGCGGCACCCTGTTCTTAGACGAAATCGGTGAACTGGACAGGGAACTGCAGGTCAAGCTTTTAAGGGTTCTTCAGGAGAGAGAATTTCAACGGGTAGGTGGAAACAAGTCATATAAAACCGATGTCCGTGTTATTGCTGCCACCAGTCGGGACCTGAGGAGCGCTGTTCTGGCAGGGCATTTCCGAGATGACCTGTTCTATCGCCTCAATGTGGTCCCAATCAATGTTCCTCCCTTGCGGGAAAGACGGGAAGATATCTCGCTTTTGCTTGATCATTTCTTTCACAAGATCGCTAAGGATATGGACCGCTCCGTGCCTATACTTACCGAAGAAGCAACAAGGTTTCTGCTGGATTATTCTTACCCGGGTAATGTTCGGGAACTGACCAACATGGTGGAACGGCTTCTTGTTACCTGCCCGGATGGCAGAATCACTACCCACGACCTCCCGGATGAGGTTCGCGAGGAAGCGGACCAGGCACCAGGTTCTGCTGTGGTGTTAAAGGAATTGCCAGACGGTGGGGTCTCTCTGCAGGAAGTGGAAAAAGAACTTATCCTGAAAACACTAAAAATGACCTCCTGGAACAAGGCGGCCGCTGCCAGGGTGTTAGGAATTACCCGCCGCTTACTCTATCTTCGGCTTTCCGAGTACGGTTTTTCGTCTCAGTGATCTTGTCACCTGATGCTGCAACCAAATGGGTGGATGTAACCTCAGGTGACATAATTAAATCTCAGGGAAAAATGCAGTGGCGGACTAAAAAGAAACTGCGCAATATCAACAGGTTACCCGGTCCCGAAATCATGGTTTATGGCACATCACTTGCAAATGAATAAAGTACCTGCGAAGAATAAAAATTTTATAATATTGGGGGGAGGTGAAAAAATCTTAGAGAAAGGGCGATGTTGGATCAGCAACAAATAAACAAATAGTTTGAGATTAGTTAGAGAAAGGGGGACAAAAATGGCACGAAAAAAGACAACAAAGATGGCTTATGGCAGCGGCGCGGAAATGATGTTCGGTACCGCAAAGTATCCTGTGACCACCAAGAGGGGGATTGAGATCGGGGGAGGCTTTGTCCATCCCGAGGTAGTGCCCCATCCCAGGCCGGGCAGTGAAAAGACCATGAAGACCCTGTTGAGGGAGTACGAAAAGGCCAACGGGGATGCCTTAGAGAGAATGGTCGTCGTAGGTCATCCCACTTTGCAGGTGGAAAACGAGCATGTCTTTCAGATGACCCATAACCCCAAGTGGGGCGGGGAGATCGCAGCGCAAACTGCAAAACAGATGGACGATTATCTGGAGAAATACGGGCTCAAGGCCTCTTATCGATCCACGCCGGCTGATCTGCGCAAACCCGACATGCATCACATGCGGACGAGTGACTACACCATGGACATCCTTGAAAGCTTTAAAGAGGTTTCCAAATACGCGGATGTCGTTTCCATCGAATCCATGGGTGGCAAGGAGATCTTTGATCATGCCATCATCCGTAATGATATCGGGGGCATCCTCTTTGGGATCGGTGTCCTGGGCGCCATCGATATGGAGTGGATGTGGGATCAGATCGTGGAGATCTGCAAGAAGAACAACTGCATTCCTGGCGGGGATACCAACTGCTCCGAGGCCAACACGGCCATGTTCATGGCCGGTGGTATGATCTCCAAGGATGTGCCGCACGTTATAGCCGCGCTGTCCCGGGCCATTTCTGCCTCCAGGACCATGGTTGCCTATGAGTGCGGGGCCACCGGTCCCACCAAGGACTGTGCTTATGAAGATCCCATCATCAAGGCCATGACCGGGGTACCCATCTCCACCGAGGGCAAGGTCAGCGCCTGCGCCCATTCCGACCTTGCCAGCAATATCATTATGGCCGTGTGTGATCTCTGGAGCAACGAGGCCGTGGAATACCACGACATGTTCGGCGCCACCACCACATCGGTCTTTGCTGAGATCTTGGGCTATGACGCAGCCATGCTCAATTGCTCCCTAGAACTCGGCTACCAGGAACAGATGAAGGAGATTCTGGTCAATTCCGACATGTACCGGGATTCCCACAGTCTGATCCTGGCTCCTGACAATGCCTGGGACATAGGCAATGCCATTGTCAGTAACCGTGCCAAGAGCAATTATGCAAGCGCCAGGGCAGGCGCCATCAAGGCGGGCCAGATCATCCAGGGTGATGCCAAGATGAAGCTGACTGCCCTTGAGAAGGATGCTCTTGACAAGGCCATGAAAGACCTGGACGCCCTGCCGGATGCGGAAGGAGACTTCATTGACCAGTGTCTGGATAAGTACAAGGACGTGAAAGGCTTTAACCCGGATTCCTATGGGCTGTAGTCTGTAGTCAAGGTACACATAGATGTAATGCTTGATTAGAGGGGCATAGTATGGTACCCTTTTGGGCAACCGGCTATGCCCCTTTTTCATAAGCACAAGGATGCGTTTCCTGTGGATGAAACGGATAAAGTTGAAAAATGATCGCCTGCACTCGATGCGGCCGGTGGCATAGTGATGCGGAGGAGGTCTTGGGAAGAAGGCTCTCCTGTACGGAGGTCAAACAATACTGGTCACGAATAAAAGCCGAGCATAAGAAACAATACGGGCATCTGGCCCAGATTACGACCGATGATTCAGAAAACCGGATATGTTTCAAATGTAAACGCAAGTTACAAAATATGGAGGGGTAGAGAAAGTAAATGGCAAAACTGGGCATCGCGTTGGACTTGGGCACAAGCGGATTTCGTGGACATGCTATCGATCTTGATCAAAACGGAAGAATCTTATCCACCGCTGTCACCACCCGTCATCCCCTCCCCGGGGCCAATGTCATTGACCATCTTCATTTTGCCTTAGAGGTCGGCCTGGATTGGGCCCACCAGGTGGTGGTTCATGCGGCAAATCAGGTCATCGACAACCTGAGGATTGACAAGAGTAATGTGGTGCGATTAGCCGTTTGCGGAAACCCCATCCAGCTCTCCCTTTTTCAGGAGATTGAGTTCAGGGACCTGGCCTATGCGGGGAAACGCAAGCTGGAATCCCTGGGAGTAGTTCCTCCTAAAAGGGATGCCCAGATCGTAAAGGCTATGGATATTCGCGGACTCGATTTACCGGCCGAAGCGGATATCATGATCCCGCCGGCAGTCCGTCACGAGATCGGCGCGGATGCCTTGGCCATGATGATCCAGACCGGCATGCTGGAAAAGGACGAGATCGCCATTGTAACGGACTACGGAACAAATGCCGAAATGGCTCTCATTTATGAGGGCACAGTTTACACCGGTTCCACGGCCGCCGGTCCTGCCTTAGAAGGTCAGCAGATCGAGGACGGCCTTTTGGCCCTGCCCGGAGCCATCTCAGATGTTGACTTCCAACCGGAAGAAAACGTTGTAACCGTTGGTTTCAAACGGGTTGCCAGCGAAGACCAGCCCAGCAGCGGGAATTTGAAGACTTATGTTCTTAATCAAGAGATGATGCCACGTCCAGGAGATACGGTGGACCCCACCACCGGTAGTGTGTTGGAAGAGGGCGAATTAGAGGCCGTGGGCATCACAGGGACCGGGGTTGTCGCCTTGCTCAGCCAGGGGATGAAGGCCAGACTTATCCACATCCCGCGGATCAATACCGCGGATACCGAGATCCATCTTCCCAATGGAATCAAGTGCACGGAGAAGGATCTTTTGGAGGCAGGGAAGGCCATCGGTTCGGTCAGGGCCGGGCACATCACCCTTTGTGAGGAGGCGGGTATCCAGCTTGAAGATATTGAAATCGCTTATATGTCAGGTGCCTCCGGTA
>JAUWPC010000363.1 GCA_030611815.1 Desulfobacteraceae bacterium | reverse complement strand
AATGAAAAACACTCGAATGATTGTCATCCGGCTTATCCTTTCCGGCGTATTTGCCTTTATTCTTGCCCGCCTTTTTTTTCAAGAAATGTCGGTGTTGAGAGTCCTCGGGTTAGGTGTTGTTTTGTTTGGTTTCGCTTATCTATTCGAATATGTCAGAAAAAGAAATAAGGGAGGAGACGCGTAATGGAAGCTGAGAAGTATGTGTATTCGTTCAAAGAGGGGGATGGGAAAAACAAAAAACTATTAGGAGGAAAGGGCGCAAATCTCTGTGAAATGACCCAGATCGACCTTCCTGTCCCACCAGGATTTGTTATTACAACCGAGGCGTGCCTGAGCTATCTGAAGCAGAAAAAGGAAGGGCTTAACCAGCAACTAAAAAATGAGATACAGGCCTCTATGGCACTGTTGGAGAAGGAAACAGGTAAGGGATTGGGAAATCCTGAAAATCCGTTATTGGTCTCTGTCAGGTCGGGAGCGGCCATGTCCATGCCAGGCATGATGGATACTATCCTGAACCTTGGCCTCAACGATGAGACGGTTGCCGGACTTATCCGTCTTACCAAGAATGAACGTTTTGTGTATGACCTCTATCGCAGGCTGATCCAGCTTTTCGGGTCCATTGCATTCGACATTAATGATGACGATTTTAACAGTATATTCAATAAGATCAAGAAACAAAGTAAAGTAGAAGAAGATGTTCAACTTGATGCCAAGGCTCTTAAAACGGTGTGCGATGAATTCTTGGATCTTATCAAGAAGAAGACAGGCAAACCTTTTCCACAGGACCCGTATGTACAGTTGGAACTGGCCGTGGAATCGGTCTTCAAGTCGTGGATGGGGAAACGGGCCATTGATTACAGAAAGGAATTCAAAATCACCAAAGATATGGCTGATGGCACTGCGGTCAATATCTGCACAATGGTTTTTGGAAACATGGGCGACGACAGCGCCACCGGTGTAGCATTTACGAGAGATCCGGCCACCGGAGAAAACCGTTTCTTTGGTGAATATATGATCAATGCCCAGGGGGAAGATGTGGTAGCCGGTATCCGCACCCCGAAACCGATCCATAAGCTCAGGAAAGAGATGCCCGACATCTATCCGGAATTAGAAGAGCTGAGGCACACCCTGGAAAACCACTACCGTGAAGTCCAGGATCTCGAGTTCACAATAGAGAACAAGACATTATACTGCCTCCAGACAAGAAACGCAAAGATGAACGCAGCGGCATTCATTAAGACCTCTATTGATATGGTGAACGAGGGGCTTATTTCTGAGGAAGAGGCGATACTGAGGATAGAGCCGGACATGTTGGAGCAGCTTCTCCATCCCCGTCTTGACCCGAATGCCAAGGTTGAGGTCCTGGCCCAGGGACTGCCGGCATCTCCGGGGGCCGCATCAGGCAAGATGGTCTTTGACGCGGACAGGGCTGATAGCAAGGCAAAATTGGGCGAAAAGGTAATACTTGTAAGAGAAGAAACCAAACCTGAGGATATTCACGGATTCTTTGCTGCCCAGGGAATACTTACAAGCAGGGGCGGCAAGACATCCCATGCCGCCGTGGTTGCAAGGAGCATGGGAAAGCCCTGTGTTTCCGGATGCGAGGCAATCGTGATCAATAATGTTGAGCGGGAAGCTGTTATCTCGGGGATCACACTCAGGGAAGGCGACCTGATTACGGTGGACGGGACCACCGGCAACGTCTACCAGGGCAAGGTAGCCACAATAGAACCGGAATTTGTCGAAGACCTTTTAGTCCTGTTGGAATGGGCGGACGAAATCAGCGAACTCCAGGTCATGGCCAATGCGGACACCCCTGACTCGGTTTCAAAGGCCAAAAAATATGGCGCCATGGGTGTGGGGCTATGCCGGACAGAGAGGATGTTTAATGATCCTGACAGGTTGCCAATTGTGCAGGAAATGATCTTAGCTGAGACTACCAAAGAGAGGGAGACGACCTTAGATCGGCTCCTCCCATATCAGAAAGAAGATTTCAAAGAGATCTTCCGGATTATGGACGGTTACCCTGTTACCATCCGCCTCTTAGATCCCCCCATTCATGAATTCCTCCCTTCTGCTGAAGAGCTTTTGGATGAGATCAACAAACTCAGGGACCTGAAACAGACAATAGACGGCGTGGCAGATCTTCCTGACACCCTGAAGATAATTGATCCTGAGCTTAATGAGCGTTATGAAGCTAACCTCGAGCTGATCATAAAGCATTTGGAAGAACTCAAGGCCAAGCATTTAGCCGGACCAATGATTGAATCCAAGGAGATTATGCTCAAGAAGGTGAAGTCCTTGACTGAGATCAACCCAATGTTAGGTCACCGGGGAGTCAGACTCGGAATTAGCTATCCGGAGATCTATGCCATGCAAATCAGGGCCGTGTTCGAAGCCGCGGCCGAACATATCAAAGAGGGTGGCCGGGTTTCACCCGAGATCATGATCCCCCAAGTGTGTACCTTAGAAGAGCTAAAATGGGTCCACCGGTATGTAACCAAGATAAACAAAGAAGTAGAGAAAAAGTACAATATCGAGGTCCCCTATGAATTTGGGACCATGGTGGAAGTGGTTAGGGCCTGCATGCGGGCGGGTAGGATTGCCGAATTGGCGGAATTCATATCCTTCGGCACAAATGACCTTACCCAGGCGACCTTCTCCTTTTCAAGAGAGGACGCTGAAAATAAATTCCTCCCACTTTATGAAGAACGGGGGATATTGGAGCACAATCCCTTCGATGTCCTGGATATCAAGGGTGTTGGCAGGCTGATGAGGATTACAATGGAGTGGGCCCGGAAGACAAAGCCCGATCTGAAGGTCGGAATTTGCGGCGAGCAGGGGGGCCAGCCTGATTCTATCAGGTTCTGCCACCATATCAAGATGAGTTATGTCTCATGCTCTCCACCCAGGGTCCCCATTGCCAGATTAGCGGCGGCCCAAGCCAAACTAAAGGAAAAGGAATACGTTTTGGATTGATGATTGTCGATTGATGATTGTTGATTGATGCCCCGTCCTAACCCTGAACCTCTGAACCTTTGAACCCGTGAACGGTTACGATGATTAAAAACAACATGTCTGAAAAAAAGCTCGCAACTGTCACTCTTCATCAGGAGGATAATGTCTCTGTCGCGTTGATAGATCTTGTCCCGGGAGACACGATCAGCAACGGAGTTGTGGTTCACGGGGTTTCGGTTCCTGCGGGCCACAAGGTCGCCTTCAAGACGATAAATGCGGAAGAGCCGGTCAAGAAATACGGTCAAATTATCGGATTC
>JAUWPC010000197.1 GCA_030611815.1 Desulfobacteraceae bacterium | reverse complement strand
AAGGAGGTAAAATCATGAATTTGCCCGCAAAGAAAACCAAGATCGTCTGCACTATCGGTCCGGCCTGCCGGTCTAAGGAAACCTTGGAGCAGATGATTATAAACGGCATGAATGTGGCGCGCCTTAATTTTGCCCATGGTGATTTTGAAAGTCATAAAGAGTTGATAGCAGACATACGCGCCGCGGCAAAAACCGTGGGTGAGAGGGTGGCCATATTAGCCGATCTGCCAGGCCCTAAAATGCGAATAGGTCATTTAGCCGAGGAGCCGATCGAATTGGAACGTGGGCAGGCCTTCACGCTTGTGCCTGGCGAGATTGAAGGCAATTCCAAGCGTGTCTCAATGAGCTTTAAAGGGCTGCCCAGGGTAGTACGCCCAGGTGATACCATCTTTGTCAATGACGGGCTTGTTCAACTCAAAGTGGAAAAGGTGGATGGCGAAGAGGTACATTGCGAAGTAATAGTGGGGGGGCAACTCCGTTCCCACAAGGGAGTCAACTTCCCCGGTATTGATCTCGGCATCAGCGCCTTTACTGATCGGGATCACGAGTGTCTGAAATTCGCCCTGAAGCAGGGTGTAGATGCGATAGGTGAATCCTTTGTCCAAAGCCCTGATGATATCCTGGCCCTGCGGAAGGCGGCAACCGAGGCAGGGTACAATCCCTTTATCATTGCCAAAATAGAACGTTCCCAGGCCCTCGAAAATATCGATGGGATTCTGGATGTGGTAGATGGAATCATGGTGGCAAGGGGCGACCTTGGAGTGGAGGTCCCTATAGAGCAGATAGCTATGATTCAGAAAAACCTTATCCAAAAGGCCAACTTAGTGGGAAAGCCTGTCATCACCGCCACCCAGATGCTCGAGTCCATGGTCAATAACCGCCGCCCCACCCGTGCCGAGGTGACGGACGTTTCCAACGCTATTCTGGACGGCACGGACTGTGTCATGCTCTCCGAAGAATCGGCTTCCGGCGATTACCCCATGGAAGCCGTGGCTGTGATGGCCCGCATTGCCCGGATCACAGAGGCACACCTTAGTGACCAGCCAGTGCGTGAGGCCCTTACTGCCGCTGAGACAGAGGGGCAGATAAGCGTGGAGGACCTCATATCGATGAGTGTTCATGCCACGGTGAAACGTCTCACCCCCACGGCCGTAATTACCCCCACCGAGACCGGGACAACACCGAGGCGTATCACCCGTTTCCGCCTCCCGGTCTGGATTGCGGGAGTAAGTGCCAATGAACCGACATGCCAGAATCTCCAATTCTCTTACGGTGTCTATCCGGTGCATGAGCCGGAGTATCCTGAAGACTGGGAAGATTATGCACGGAAAAGACTTGGCCAGCTTGGCCTGACCGAGGGGCTTGTTATTCTTACTCAAGGACCATCGTCAGGGCACAGGGGCGGCACCAACCGTATGGAGATCATAGATCTTGGCCAGCCATCCGGACGTGGGAAGACCTAAAAGCTAACGAATCAAGACAAGCCTGACATCCATTACATTGGTATCAGTGGGACCGGTTATGAGAAGATCATCTGTCTTTTCAAAAAAGTGATAAGAATCGTTGTTATTTAAGAAATCGACTGCTTCTATCCCTGTCTCTTTTCCGCGCCTCACTGTCAATGGATCCACAATGGCCCCTGCCGCCTTTGTAGGTCCGTCGTCCCCGTCTGTGCCACCACTCAATACAACCACCATCGGTGGAAGCCCGATCAGGTCAAGGGCCGCGGCAAGGCAAAACTCCTGATTCCTCCCGCCAAGGCCTTTTCCCCGGATAGTCACAGTGGTCTCACCCCCTGAAATGACGCATGCAGGAGGAGGGATCGGTCTACCCGTCTTTACTATCTCTTTGGCAATTGCCGCGTGAACTCGTGCAACCTCCCTTGTTTCACCTTCCACCATAGAGGAGAGGATCAGGGTGTTGTATCCAAGATTCCTGGCCTTATCTTCCGCAGCCTTCAGAGCTAAGATATTACTTCCGATGATAAAATTATGGACCGGATCGAATATGGGGTCATCTGCCTTTGGCGTTTCAGGGATCCGGCCTTCCATCCCTCTCTTCAAGTGAGACTGGATTGCTGCGGGGACATCCCTTAAATCATACTTTTTGAGAATCCCCAATGCATCTTCGAATGTGGATGTGTCAGGGACAAAGGGGCCTGAGGCAATGACGTCCATGCTGTCTCCCACCACATCCGATAACATCAGGTTGATGGTTGTTGCCGGCATTGCGGCCCTTGCCATCTGCCCCCCCTTTGAGGATGATATATGCTTCCTCACGGTATTCATTTCATCGATACTCGCTCCGCATTCGAGCAGGCTCTGAGTGAGATCCTGCATCTCGGAAAGAGTAATCCCCCCGGCAGGCTGAACAAGTAAGGCAGAACCGCCCCCCGATATAAGAGAAAAAATCAGGTCCTTTTTCCCGGCGGTTTGAAGTAAATCGAGAATCTTGGTAGTCCCCTCTATACCGCTCAAGTCCGGCAGAGGATGGCTCGCTTCGGTAATCTCAGTTAAGGCGAGATCTGCTCCAAACCCGTATTTGACGTTGACCAGCCCCTTGTTGATCCTCTCGCCAAGAAGCTCTTCCATGGCCTTGGCCATGGGGGCCGTGGCTTTTCCTCCCCCCACAAGCGAAATACGATCGTACTCGCTTAAATCAAGCTCAACAGTGGCTTGGTCTTCTGTCCCCACAACCAGCCTCTCTCCTTCCACGCTAACAAAGCGCTTCACAGCGTGATAGGGATTGACGGCCTCAACAGAACTCTTAAATATATCCGCAGCCTCGGAACGTATCTGTTTGATAATCTCATTTTCCATAAGTGGTCTCCTTTCTTTCACAACAAACCTGCTCCATATTCCTTCAATTCGCTGTTTAACAATTTTTGGTCGGTCACAAGCCGTCCCAACTCGGCGTAAAACTTCTTGCCGTGGTTTTTTACGCGGGTATGAACCAGTTCGTGGAGAATGATATAATCCATCAACTTTTCGGGCAATTTGACAAGTTTTGCATTTAGGCTGATATTGTTCTTGGATGAGCAACTACCCCAGCGTGTCTTTTGATTCCTGACAAAAACCCGGTTATATTTCAAGCCATGTTTATTTGCCAGTTCATCCAGCCTCTGAACAAGGATCTTTCTGGCATCTGTCCTATTTATATTCTTGAAGTTTTGGGAAAGGATCTGATGATTTTGCTCCACCTGTCTCATCTTTGCCAGATGCTTTTGTATCCAGCCCTTCTTGGAACAGGCAAACTCCCTGGCCTTCTTAAAAGAAACGCCAAAGGGGACCGCAACTCTGGCGCCATGGAAGGGCCTTACAGAAATATTGATGTTTCTTGCCCGACTGCTTCGCTCAAACAAGATCTGGCCAACGCCCTCTAATTCAATGGTCTCGGATTTCAAAAATGAACTACCTCGCAGCAATCTATGGGGTATCGCACATCTGATTTTCATCCCGCCTATCGGCGGGATTGTTCATAAATTTCAAGCGTCATTTTAGAGCAAAACAGCCAACAACAGACCCCTACATCTGTCTGCCCCTGTTTGGCCGCCTGATATAATTTTTTGGAGCATAATGGTTGAAATTACTGGGTGTTCGGAGAAAATTCAAGGGATTTGATTTGGTATTTGAAGATTTTTATCTTCTGGACGCATATCATCTGATTTTCGTGGGAATTAGCGGATGAAGAACGAAGCAGAGGTGAAAATCAAACAAAGCGCAACTTTTCAGACACCCAACAGGTTAGGACTGCCAGATGAAACCTTCCGTTTTACTGGGGGCAGTGCCAATGCTGGGTTCATATAGGCTAAGTCAGCATTGAGAAGGAGGTCAAAAACTGCCTATTTTTCCATCTCTTCCTTAGCGGCAAGGCCTATCTTTTCTAAGGTATAAGGCTCCCTTATGAATTCAACACCTCGCGTACTTTTCGTTTAAGGCTCTCCAATCTAAGTGGCTTCTGCAGAAACTCTATTCCTGGTTTCAATACCCCGTGGTGCACAATGGTCTCATCGGTATATCCCGACATGTAGACCACCTTCATTTCAGGTCTCAGAGGGTGTAGGCGCTCTTCAAGTTCCCTGCCACCCATCTTCGGCATCACCACATCTGTTATCATGAGGTGTATCTGGCCTTCGTGCTCTTCGCTGACCTTCAAGGCCTCTATACCATTTTCCGCATCTAAGATTTTGTATCCCTGTAGCTCAAGGATTTCCCGAGCCAGATTTCGGAGCGCATCATCGTCTTCCACAATCAGAATAGTTTCGGAACCAGTGAGGTCATCAGAGGCAGTTTGTTCCTTATGTACCTGTACAACCTCCCCCTCCACTGCCGGGAGATAGATCTTGAAGGTTGTGCCTTGCCCGGGTTCACTGTAGACCCAGATATACCCCCCACTCTGTTTCACAATCCCGTAGACAGTGGAGAGACCCAGCCCGGTCCCCTTCCCCACCTCCTTGGTGGTGAAGAAAGGCTCGAATATGAGGGACTTTGTCTTATCGTCCATACCCATGCCCGTATCACTCACCCCAAGCATCACATAGGGGCCTGGTTGCAGACCTGCATCGTGCTCCTTGGCATGGCCCTCATCCAGATCTACGTTGACTGTCTCGATGGTCAGTTTTCCTCCGCTTGGCATGGCGTCTCTGGCATTGATCACAAGGTTCATTATTATTTGCTCCATCTGACCCGGATCAGCTTCCACTCGCCTCAATTCCGGGGTCAGGACGGTTTCTAATTCCACGTCTTCACCGATCAGACGTTCAAGCATCTTCACAAAGCCGGTAATCAGCGAGTTGAGATCTAAGACCACAGGCTGGAGGATTTGCTTTCGGCTGAACGCCAGGAGCTGGCGGGTCAGGGAAGCAGCTCGTTCTCCCCCCCCTTTGATCTGTTCTAATTTTTCCCTGAACGGGTCATCTTCGGCAAGGCCCATTAACATGAGATCGGCATTCCCCATGATGGTCATGAGCAGGTTGTTGAAGTCATGGGCCACACCTCCGGCCAATCTGCCCACGGCCTCCATCTTCTGAGCCTGCTGAAATTGGGCGGCAAGTTGTTTGGCCTCAGAGATGTCGGCTATCGCCACGATCCGACCTTTGGAGGGATCTTTGGGATCTAAATGACATGCCCGGATATGACAGTCAATTATTTTGCCATCCTGCTGAACCCATTTTGTCTTCACTTCGCCGATTCCTGATTTGTCAGCGCCGAAATAAAGTTCCTGACCTACTCGCTCATACTCCTCATCATCCGAGTAGAACACCCTGGCGTCTTGACCAATCAGGGAACCCTGTTCATAACCAGCCAAATTATAAAACGTCTCATTGACCCAATCCAATTTCCGGTTGATGAACAAACCAATCCCCACGGGTGAAGCGGTGAGAATTGCCTTCATTCTATTCTCGCTCCGTCGCAAGGCTTCCTCTGCCTGTTTGCGCTCATCAATCTCTTTATTAAGCTCAATTATTGATGTGGTTGTCTCCTTCAAATTCTGTGTCATCTTATCGAAGGCCCTTGAAAGTTCGCCAATTTCGTCTTTTGCCGTGATGCCTACCTCATGATCTAAGTTGCCACTTCCGATAATTTGGGTGTCCTTTTTCAGTTTTGCTATCGGTCTCGCAACACTCCTGTTGACCCATAGTAATATTCCTACAATAGCTGCGGTAAGGATCAAAAGGAGGAGAACGGTTAGCAAAGAATTCCTTTTTTGAGTTGTCACTGACCTACCCTCAATTTTCTGCTGCAATTGAAAGGCGAGAGAAACCGCCAGTTGTGACTTTACCAGCAACTCACCCATCAATCTGTCCTGTAATTTCCTAAAGGCTGAGTCTCCTTGTTTACCAAGCGCCTGCCTTTTTCGCAAACCAGTAACGAGTACAGAGAAAACGGTTTTGAACCGTTCAAGATTTTTGAATATTTGATCTGCAACGATTTTCTCATCAGGGTTCTTAAAGTGGCCCCCTGTAAGGAGCTTTGATAAAGAGCCGTATTTTGATCGCAACTGTATCAGTGAGCGCTCTTCAGGATACAGCATATACTCATGAGTGACGATTTTCAGTTCAGCCACACCCTTAACTACTTCGGCAGCTATTCCCACCTTTCTGCTCGCCTCATTCACTGCGCGAGTTCCGAGAAAGAGAAGCAAGGCAATCGTCGCAGCCAAGACAAGAGATAAAATGATGCCAAGCTGTATTCTGGTCTTAATTCTCATGAGTATCTTCCCCTAACGGATTATCGTAATCGAATTCGGTTTCACTGCCTGCAGTGCATCTAAGCAAATGTAATTGAGATAGTTGGGAATTTGGCTCTTATTGACGAGCCTGTTTTTTATTACCCACCTCGCTATGTTATCCCAACTGACCAGTAAGGCTTGATCCAATGAAATCCCGAACACGAAATCATCCCAGACAGCGCTCACCATCTTTTTGTCTAAGTTGAAGCTTCCAGCTATTATTTCCTGTGCCTTTTCTCTATCCTTCTTTATGAATGTGGCAGCCTTGTCAATGGCTCTCAATAACTTTTGCAGAATTTCAGGATGTTCTTTTGCAAACATCTTCATGACCGCAAAATTGAAGGTTGT
>JAUWPC010000264.1 GCA_030611815.1 Desulfobacteraceae bacterium | reverse complement strand
CTGAGGTAATAGTTTACCCCGATTAATGACAAATATGTTATTGGGTATTGAGATATGGGTCAATCAAAAAAGATAAAGGACAAGTCAGTGGCAGATAGGGGATGCCCGGAAAGTGATTTTTTGAATTGACAATGAACTTCGACCGCTGCAAGATTGGCATGTTCTACAGCTTGAAATCATTATCTGGAAGTTTTGACCCCCACAAACCACGATAGGCTAAGAATGGAATGAAAACCGATCTTAAAGGGCTTAGTGCCCGTGAAACGGAAGAGTGGGCCGTCAGCCATGGCCTTGAACCATATAGGGGGAGGCAGATCCGGCACTGGCTTCTCACAAGGCTCGCCGGGTCATCTGATGAAATGAGCAATATCCCTAAAGCCATCCGGGCCTTTGTCAGAGAAAACGCGATCATCAACCCCCTTGAAGAGGTCAAGACCTTAGAGTCGGAAGACGGTACCCGAAAGTATCTGTTCAAATTGCAGGACGGCCATCTTATTGAATCGGTGCTCATCCCTGAAAGGGATCACCTGACCCTCTGCATCTCTTCTCAGGCAGGCTGCGCCATGGGCTGCCGTTTCTGTCTGACTGGAAAACAGGGTCTTAAAAGGGACCTGATCGCCTCGGAGATCATAGAGCAGGTCATCCTTGTAAAAAGATCTTTAGAAGAGGCTGAGCACCTGAGAAATATCGTGCTCATGGGGATGGGAGAGCCCCTTGCCAATTATGACGCGGTTATGAAGGCCCTCGGAAACCTGATTGCCGATGACGGAATGAATTTCTCTCATAGGAAGGTTACCCTTTCCACATGCGGCCTGGTCCCCGAGATGAAAAGGATGGGGCGGGATATTACGGTCAACTTGGCCGTGTCTCTGAATGCCGCGGACGATGAGACCCGAAGTTTTCTCATGCCGATCAACCGGAAATATCCTTTAGCAACTCTGATCCGGGCCTGCAAAGAATTCCCCCTCCCCAACAGGCGGATGATTACCTTTGAATATATCCTTATCAATAACGTAAACGATCGAAACCAGGACGCACTAAGGCTTTCGAGGCTTCTCTCGGGCATGAGGGCCAAGATCAACCTGATTGCACTAAATCCCTCCCCCAACTCTGACATGGCACCCCCTACCATGAACAGGATCCTTCATTTTCAGGATCTTTTGGTAAAGCACCATTTCACGGCCATTATCAGAAAGAGCAAGGGAACGGATATCTTAGCCGCGTGTGGCCAGTTGACGGGCGCTTTTGCGGATGGTCCTGAAGGATAGGTAGCGCCCATCCATAAATAGTGTCTGAAGGAAAACTGTCTTTTTCGCCCATATCTGTGTCAGACTCAAATTTTAATCCTCGAAATACTCAATGTATTCCTGCGGTTAGAATTTTCGTCTTCCTTGATCTGAACAAAAAATCCTAGTTTTCATTCGGACACTAAATGGCTATTTTCCAGGCTCCTCTTTGGCGGATCTTGTCGTAGCACGCACCGATAGAACAGGGCACGGTGCCTGCCTCACAACACGATCAGTGGTTGATCCCACAAACAAGGTCTCAACAAGACTATGACCTCTGACTCCCAAGACGATCAAATCGATGTCATGAACCACCGCATATTTTGTCAATTCTTCGTGAGGTTGCCCGGCTAAAAGAGTTGTTTTTGGAGTGCACCAGTTATGCACCTCTTCGGGAACCATTCCCGTAAGCTTTTCGCGTAACTTCTTTCGTAGATCCTGCTGAAATTCCTCTTTCTCTTCTCTTGCCGGCTTGAGCAGGTCTTTGTAGACCGCCGGTTCAATCACGTGGGCGAGGTGTACCTCGGATTGAAATTCCTGAGCCAGGCTAAGGCCGTATTGGAAGGCTAAGGCAGAGTCGGAGGAAAAATCGCACCCTACAAGAATCCTATGGAAGCCGAATTCTTCATTCACATCTGCCACGTAATCCTGTTCCGGCCTGCGTACAACAATCAATGGGCAGGGAAGCGTCCGCATCAGGCGCTCGGTTACCGATCCAAGAACAAGCCGTTTTAGACCTGAGCGGCCATGCGTAGCTGAAACCACCAGATCAGCATTTTTCTCTTCGGCTGCGCGGGCTATTTCATCGGCTGTATGACCCATCGGGGTCAGTGGTTCCCAGTCAATTGACTGGTCATCTATTAATCCCCTAAGATGCTCATAGGCATAATTAGTGATTCTTCTCTCTATCTCCAAAGGATCTGAAAAACCCTCTCCGTACATGGCTATAGATGATAGATCAATCACATGGCACAAATAGAGTTTGGAGCCGAGTTCTTTGGCCAAAGCAACCCCAAAAGTAACGGCTTGATTGGAGACTTCTGAAAAATCGGTGGTGCAAATTATATTTTTTAGTTGCACTTTCATAGCCCTAACCTCCTTTCTATGGTTAAAAGTGGGCAAGAACAGAAAAGGGTACTCTTCAAAGCATCGACTCTTAGATAAATATAACACAAAACAGTGAACCTTCAAGCAGTTTTGATCTTTTTACATGGGCGTCAGTTTTATCTTGATATTTTTCTTGCCTGTGTTAGTCTAACTGATTCAAATTCCAGGGAAGGTTATGTGTAATGGCAGAAATGAACGGTGACAAAATCGAGCTGGATTTTTCCAAAGGGGAAGGGCTCTTACCGGCCATTGTCCAGGACCATGAATCAGGAAAGGTGTTGATGCTTGCATATATAAACGAGGCCTCATGGAAAAGAACCCTGAAAACAGGAGAGGCCCACTACTGGAGCCGCACACGCCAGGAGATCTGGCACAAGGGTGGCACTTCCGGTCATGTGCAGATAATCAGGGAAGTCTACGCAGACTGCGACAACGACACCGTTCTCTTCAGAGTAGAACAGGTGGGGGGCGCTGCATGTCACACAGGATATGAGACCTGTTTTCACAAAAACATCGGCAGTAACGGCAGAGTAACAGTAGTAGGAGAAAAAGTATTTGATCCGGAAAAGGTGTATGAAAAATGAAAAAACTGAAATTCGGCATCCCGAAGGGGAGCCTGCAAAAAGCGACAATTAATCTCTTTGAGAAATCTGGCTGGAAGATAAATGTTAATGGCCGGAGCTATTTTCCCGACATTAATGATGAAGAAATCGAATGTGCCATCTGCCGGGCCCAGGAGATGTCCCGGTATGTTGAAACCGGCACACTTGATGCGGGTCTCACCGGCAGGGACTGGATAGAGGAAAACGAGTCTGACGTGGTGATGGTGGATGATCTGGTCTATTCCAAAGTAAGTCAAAAACCGGCGCGGTGGGTCTTGGCTGTACCGGCAGGCTCAAAAATCGAACGGCTTGAGGATCTTAAGGGGAAAAAAATCGCCACTGAATTAGTGAATTTTACAAAGAAGTTTTTTAAAGAAAAAAATGTGGATGTGAAGGTGGAATTCTCCTGGGGCGCCACCGAAGCAAAGGCGGTATCAGGACTTGCTGACGCCATTGTCGAGGTAACAGAAACCGGGAGCACTATCAGGGCCCACGGCCTTAAGATCATTTATGATCTGATGCAGACCAACACCCAACTGATTGCCAACAGGGATTCCTATAAGGACAGCTGGAAAAAGGCCAAGATAGGACAGATTATTCTACTCCTAAAAGGCGCCCTCAGGGCAGAGAATATGGTAGCCCTGAAGATGAATCTCCCGCAGGAAAAGGTGAAAGACGTAATTGGTATCCTACCGAGCCTGAACGCCCCCACCGTGGCCGGACTTTATAATTCTGACTGGGTCTCTGTGGAGACCGTTGTTGACTCAAGGGTCGTCAGGGATTTGATCCCCCGGCTGATGGATGCCGGGGCCCAGGGAATTATAGAGTATTCGCTGAATAAGGTCATCTAATGAATAGAGTAACCAAAAGGGCTAAGGAGATCCCTCCCTTTATAGTGATGGATGTCCTTGAAAGGGCGCATGAGCTTGAAAGAGAAGGCCGTGATATAATTCATCTGCAAATTGGTGAGCCCGATTTCCCCACCCCTAAGTGTATCTGCGATGCGGCCCATGAGGCTATTGGGAGAGGGGAGACCCATTACACCCACAGCCTCGGGCTAATTGAACTCAGGGAAGCAATCTGCGAATACTACTACGGCAAATATAGTGTCACGATTGATCCGGACCGGATCCTCGTTACCTCAGGCACCTCTCCTGCGCTCTTCATGATCTTTTCTGCCCTTTTAGAGGCCGGGGACGAAATTATAATGTCTGACCCTCACTACCCCTGCTATCCCAATTTTGCAGAATTCTTGGGGGCAAAACCTGTTTCCATTAAAGTAGAGGAAGAAGATGCATTCCAGTTACGTGCCAGTGAGATCAAGAAAAAGATAGGTCCAAAAACCAGGGCCATTCTTATCAACTCTCCGTCAAATCCCACAGGGAATCTTCTCTCAAGGGAACGAATGGAGGAGATCGCAGGATTAGGCCCCCTTGTTGTATCGGATGAGATCTATCACGGTCTGGTTTACGGAGAAAAAGAGCATTCCATCCTCGAGTTTACAGATAACGCCTTTGTATTAAACGGGTTTTCGAAGCTCTATGCCATGACCGGGTGGCGCCTCGGCTATCTCATTGCCCCCCCTGACTTTGTCCGTCCCCTGCAGAAGATACAGCAAAATTTCTTTATATCGGCAGGCAGCATCTCTCAATGGGCAGGAATCGCCGCCCTCACTAAGGCCGATGCAGACGTTGAACAAATGAAGTCCATATATGATGAGCGACGCAAGTATATGATCAAGAGAATCAGAGAGATCGGTTTCGGCCTTGCCGTAGAACCGGCAGGGGCCTTTTACATGTTAGCCAATGCCAAACATCTTGCTGAAAGCTCCTACGACCTCGCCTTTGAGATCCTTGAAGAGGCAGGGGTCGGGATCTCTCCGGGGATCGATTTCGGCAAA
>JAUWPC010000011.1 GCA_030611815.1 Desulfobacteraceae bacterium | reverse complement strand
TTCCGCTGCCAGATGACATAAGGGATAAACCGTATCTGGATCACAATGATATACTGCAATTAAATTTTATCAGAAATCCCGGGAGGTATCTTTTCAGGAGGCATTATCGCACAGGCCTGCGTTCCCACCTGATGGAGGTATTGAACCCCGGTGATGTGGAGCGGGAAAAAAGAGGGGTTATTGTCAACGGGTTGAGAATGTTTCCGAGGGCGATTCCCCTGAAGATGTTAAGGATACTCAGGAGGAGATTCAATAGCCTGAGTGAAGCCAGGGAAGAGTTAAGAAGGGTCAAAATTGTTGAATCCTATCTTGCTCCGGACCATATTGCCAGACCAACGGAGTTTCTTGTGCACTATGCGGGGCCACGGAAATGGGAGATCCTCCTTGCCGGGCTTCAGGAATATGTTTCGGGTGAAGTGCTGGAACCCTGGGGCGATCTGGGAAGGGACCGCCTGATCTCCATTCTGGCCCGCCTCGGCATTGATGAAGATGAGGACCGAACTGTCATAGTCGCCCGATGGGAAGACGAGGTTCGAAAGAGAGCTCAGGATTTCATAACAAGACTCAAAAAAATGATTGTAGAGACTAAGCTTGTGCCGGATCTTGCCGGCATTGGAAACCTTATCCTGACAAGGACCGGGGGTATCAAGCTGGTTGACATCAACAATATATCTGAGGTCTCATTCGACCCGGTCATCCGTCTCGATGACAAGGGTTACCCTGTCTGCGACAGATCCGTGATGGCCTTATCACACTTAGAGCAAGAGCTGCTCGGCATACCGCCACAGATGGACGATCCCGTATACGGGACCTTTCTTGATCCGGAAAGGATAGAGAAGGTCAAGGAAGCGGAGAAAAAATTTCACCTCTCCATGAAACCTGTCACTCCCTACCTCAACCACTCCTGAAGCTAACCACTAAACCCTTGAAACCCCTGCTACAGGAGTCTATGGAGCTCCTGGAGCAGGTCTGTGTATTCGTCGCCGGTAAAACAGAACTTCAACTCACGAAACGGTTCCCGCAGTTTCCTGATCTGATCTGCAACAACGGCATTGTTAATCACCACATCATGAATCAAAGGGGCCAGCGTCCTGAACTCATCTTCCTCCATCCCGAAACGCGTCATCTCGGACACCCCCAGCCTGAGGGCCCCTGAAGCGGTGAATCCCTCCTCGTCGGTATTGGCCTGGTAGTTGCAGATGATATTGTTGGCCTCTAACCGGTCTGCAATTTCAGGCCCCCGACTGTAACCCACATCCACGACGACCTGATGGGTTTCCGTAAAGTCAATGTCAGGGTCTCCGGCAACTTCCAGGCCTGATTCTTTGAGGGCACGGGCAAACGCCCTGGCATTGGCAATGACCTTGGCCTGGTATTCATCTTTGAAATAATTCATCTCGTAAGCCGCCATCAGCAACCCTAACAGGGTGCCGAGATGGTGGTTGGAAACGGATCCGGGAAAGGCCCGCCGGAGCAGAGATTCCCAGAGCTGGAAACGCTCTTCATGTTCTTCAAAACCGCAGCCAACGACCCCCCGCTGGGTCCCGAAATAGGTCTTGTGGGTGGAGCCGGTAACCAGGTCGACGCCTTCGGCAAACGGCTCCTGGAAGTGGGGGCCGATGAGCCCCAATACATGAGCCATGTCGTACATCACTACCGAGTAGATCCCCTGATCGTCCAAGAACCGTCGAATATCTGCCACCGGTTCCTTGTGAAGGATCATGCTCTTTCCGAAAATAATCAGCTCCGGCCGATATTTATCTATCAACTCCAGGGTGGCCTGCACATCAATCTTGAAAGGATTATCCGCCAACACAGGAAAGTTGACCACGGCAGGTCTCTCGGTCCGGGGGTCTCGTGCCACATAGTCCTTTAGAGCACCCATGGGTTGGGCGCTCAGGTGACCGCCCTTCCTGATATGATTGTTCATGACCTGGCGAATTCTTCTCGGCTCCTGTTTTCGGTCACCGCGATTGATGTAGTCCAACATGGCGCTGAAAACAGCGGTATTGGCCATCTGTCCGCTGATAAGACGCGTCTCAACCTCTCCGCATCCCAAGAACTTTTTCATCTCATCCTCTAACATCCGCTCTACCTCGCCGATGAACCGGGTCCCCTGGTAGTAGAAAATGTCCGCGTCGTAGAATGCAAGTGACTTTCTGTGTTCGGCATATCGAAAGGCAGGGTCCATCACCGACAGCAGCCGGGACATGGGGGAGATGGTCATTTCAGAAGGGATCAGGTTGATGCACTCCTGTTGTCGCCAGATAGTATTTTCGATGGCCTTTTCTATGAGCCTTCCGGCCTTGGCCGGACCATCGCCCGCAGGGAGTTCAACCTCGGAGAGGTGGTGATCAAAGATGATCGGACGGGCATATGGGGGGGCCTCGGAGCGCATGTGAAACGGTACTGTCACAGAGTCAACCAACTTGCCACGGATTTGGACGAGGAGTTTCTCGTACTCGGGGATATCACTGTCCACATAGCCTAAGCTGATAGATCGGAGTTGATGCTGATCGATCAGAGCTGATTCAAGCCCTTCCCCTTCAACACTCCACAGGGGAACCATGGTTCCGCTCGTCACATACCCCACATGCCTGTCGCCCTTGAATAACTTTGCTCCCTCTCGGGCGATCCCCCTGCCTGTAATTGCAATCGGCTTGATCACGCGCGGCAGGTCATGGATAAGCGAAAAATCCCCGGAGATTATCTTCTTTAGGGCTTGGTGCTGTTTGGTCAGGGCATCCCTACCCACAAAGTCCCCTTTCAGGGGAGAGACACTCACGGCGAACTTGGACAGAGAACAGGCCATAAGAGGGATCTCCTTACCATCCGGGTCTTCACCAAGCTCATGGCCATAGAGCGGTAGTCCCGCCTCCAGGCGAAGGGTATCTCGAGCCCCGAGACCGATCGGTGTGGCGCCCTTGGATATCAACAGGTCCCAAAGCATAAGCCCGTCGTCCCTGTCAGCAAAGAGCTCGAAACAGAGGGGCTCTCCTGTATAGCCTGTGCGGGCCACCTTTACCCGGGCCCCGAAGATCGTCACGGTGCTAACCGCGTTTCGCATCGGCTCCGGAAGAGGGCCTGACTCTATGATATCTTCCATCAGGGAGCGGGACGTGGGTCCCTGGAGGGCAAGCATGATAATATCTTCACTTAAGTCAATCAACTCCACGTCTTCGAAATCCTTTACAAAGGGCTTAAGGTGGTCCCAGTCCTTTTCGCGATTGGCAGCATTGACCACTAAAAGATGTTCCTCCTCCACAAATCTGTAGAGATACGCATCATCTACGGCCCCGCCGGTCTGTGTAGGAATAAGGGTGTATTGCGCGCCCGCTGTCCTGATGTCAAGGGCCTCGGCATTATTGGTCAGGACGTGCTGGAGGAAGTTTAGTGCCCCTGGGCCACGGACTATAAACCGGCCCATATGGGATACGTCAAAAAGCCCGGCCCCTTTTCTGGTAGCTAAATGCTCCCCTATAATTCCGGTGGGATACAGAACAGGCATTTCCCAGCCTCCGAATTCCACCATCTTGGCGCCTAAGGCCACATGTCGATCGTGGAAGACAGTTTGTTTGAGCTTGGTCATTGTTTATCTCCTTATCTTCTATATAATGGTCTCGTAAAATGGATGATTTACGGCTTGTTATGAGTTGTCTTCTATTGAACCCGCTAAGGTCGCAGGCGATCCTGCTATCAAAACAAAATATGCTATCAGGGTTAATAAATTTCGTCAATAAGAGAAAAGCGGGCTTAGCAATTGCATTTAAATCCGGCATGTGATAAATGTTCGCAACCGTTCAAGAGTTTAGGTTTATCCGGCTTAGGGAAATAGACTAAAAAAGGAGAGAGGTTTATGAAAAAGATCAACGAACTGATAATGCCAGATGATCTTCGCTATGCGGAGGACCATGAATGGGCCAGGCTTGAAGGCGACAGGGTCAGGGTCGGCCTTGATGACTATGCCCAGGACCAGCTCGGAGATATCGTATTTGTGGAACTGCCACAGGTCGGTGATACATTAAAGAAGGGAGGCGAATTCGCCACCGTAGAATCGGTCAAGGCTGTGGTCGAGTGTTACATACCGGTCACAGGAGAAATCACCGATGTAAACAAAGAGCTTGAAGACGCCCCGGAGTTAGTTAACCAGAGCCCTTATGGCGATGGATGGTTCGTTGAGCTGAACCCCTCTGATGCATCTGAAATGGAGACCCTCATGACCAGCACCGAATGTGTGGAGAAATTGAAAGGAGCCGAGTAAATGCATTACTTACCCCATACGGCAGAAGATATCGGTTCAATGCTTCGAGTGGTGGGAGCGGATACCCTTGACGACCTCTTCTCCACAATACCTGATGACTGCCGTTTGAAGGCCGACCTGGATCTCCCTGATCCTTTGACCGAATGGGAACTGAACAACCATATGGAGGGCCTATCGTGCCAGATGGCTGTCGCTCCGGAGTACAAACTGTTCATGGGGGCGGGAAGTTATGAGCACTTTATCCCCGCGTCAATATCGTACCTCCTGGGTCGATCAGAATTTGTAACATCTTATACCCCGTACCAGCCTGAAATGAGTCAGGGGACCTTGCAGGCGGTCTATGAATACCAGACGCTTGCGGCCCGGCTTTTGGGTATGGAAGTGGCGACCGCATCCCACTATGACGGCGCTACCGCACTGACCGAGTCGCTACTCATGGCCATTCGAATCACGGGGCGCAAAAGGGTCGCGGTTTCAAGCCTTATCCATCCCCTCTACCGCAAGACGATCCGGACCTATTTTGAGCCCTCCGGCTATGACGTTGTTGAGCTCCCGTATCTCGAAAATGGCACGACCGATCTTGGCAGGGTCGATGAACTGGATGATTTGGCAGCAGTGGCGGTCCAGTCACCCAACTTCTTTGGTTGTATTGAAGATCTTCAAAAAGTCGGTGAAAAAGCCCATGAAAAGGGTGCTTTTTTTGTCCCCTCCTTTACCGAGGCCCTGGCATACGGGCTCCTGAAAAACCCGGGCAGCTACGGGGCCGACATCGCATGTGGAGAGGGTCAGAGCCTTGGGATCCCCCTTTCTTATGGGGGGCCGGCCTTAGGAATGATCGCGACTAACAAAAAATATATGCGAAAACTGCCGGGCCGTCTGGTTGGCCAGACAAAAGACTTAGACGGCAGGAGAGGTTTTGTGTTGACATTAGCGACCCGGGAGCAGCACATCCGGAGGGAAAAGGCCACGTCCAATATCTGTACCAATAACAGTCTATGCGCATTAGCCGCTGCCATGTATATGGCCTCTTTAGGAAGAACCGGGATACGGGAACTCGCGCGCCAGAACCATGATAAGGCGGAGTATCTTAAATCGCAGTTAAAGGCGTCAGGGTTCAATATCCCCTTTGATCGCCCCACATTCAATGAATTTGTCGTTGAATTCCCTCCGGGTTTTGAGAAGACCTATGAACGGCTGTTAAAGAAAAAGATAGTACCTGGCCTTTCCATTTCACCCTTTTATCCGGAATTGGCCAACCACTATCTTCTCTGCGTAACAGAGACCAGATCCAAAGAAGAGATGGATGAACTGGTGAGAGGATTGACAATTGACAATTCAAAACTGAGGGATTGATCATTTATAATCTGCGTAAATCTGCTTGCCCTGTGGAATTCCTGACTGCTCGGGACTATTCCTCTGGGGCGAAACCTGCCCGCTCGTGCCTCGCAGTGGCAGGCGGGTTTGCGGATGGAATTGTGAGAGGGTAAATCATGACAGAATTGATGGGAACAACCGGGCTTATTCTTAACGAACCGCTTTTGTGGGAGAAAGGGAAAAAGGGGAGGTGCGGATTTTCCCTCCCCAAGCAGGATGTTGAGCCAAGCCCCCTGGATCCTGAACTCACCGGAGAGGGCCCTGATTTTCCGGATCTGAGTGAGGTGGATGTAGTGCGTCATTATACCCGGCTGTCTCAATGGAATTTCGGGTTAGATACCGGGATGTACCCGTTAGGCTCATGCACCATGAAATACAACCCCAAGACAAATGAAAGACAGGCGAGCCTTCCAGGTTTTAGCGGTGCACATCCTCTGCTACCGGACACCCTCTCCCAGGGGGCGTTACGGATCATGTTTGAGCTTGAGCAATATCTTACTGAAATCACCGGCATGGACGCTGCCACCCTTCAGCCGGCCGCGGGGGCCCAGGGGGAGCTTACCGGAATGCTTCTTGTGTACGCCTGGCATCAGAGCAGAGGGTCACGGCGTTCAAAGATCATTGTGCCGGATACCGCACACGGTACAAACCCTTCCAGTGCAGCCCTGTGCGGCTACCGACCTGTCGCCGTCAAATCGAATGACAAGGGGATCCTGTCAGCAGAAGTGGTTTCAGAAGTCATGGATGAGGACACCGCAGGGATCATGATAACCAACCCCAACACGTTGGGACTTTTTGAGGAAAACATCCTCGAAATTGCCGACATCGTTCATTCAATGGGGGGCTTGGTATATTGTGACGGTGCCAACATGAATGCGGTGATGGGTGTGGCACAGATGGGGAAGATCGGTGTTGATGTGATGCAATTGAATCTCCATAAGACCTTTTCCACCCCGCATGGCGGCGGGGGCCCTGGTTCGGGACCTGTATGTGTCAAAAAGGACCTTGAGCCGTTTTTGCCGGTTCCCAGGATCGTGCAAAAGGAGGGCAGGTACGCTCTCGATGAAAATCGGCCGGATTCTATAGGCAAGCTTCAGGCATTTTACGGGAATTTTGGCGTCATGCTGAAGGCCTATTGCTATATTCGAACCATGGGACCGGAAAATCTGAAAAAGGCAAGCCAGTTCGCGGTGCTGAATGCGAATTATATCAAAGAGATGTTAAAGGATACCCTCCATCTTCCCTTTGACAGACCGTGTATGCACGAGTGCGTTTTTTCGGATAAGAACCAAACGCCCGATCATATTACGACCCTGGACATGGCCAAACGGCTCATGGATTATGGATTTCACCCGCCCACTATCTACTTCCCGTTAGTTGTGCAGGGCGCGATCATGGTGGAGCCCACCGAGACCGAATCCAAAGAGGATATCGACCGTTATATTGAAGCGTTCAAGGCCATCGTCGATGAAGCGAAACACGACCCGGACCTTCTCCGCCAGGCCCCCCACAAATGCAAGGTAAGGCGGTTGGATGAGACCACTGCGGCCCGGAAGCCGTGCCTGGCAGGATAAGATAAGTTTTGAAATAATAGTTTTGGGGACGCAGATTTCCCCAGATAAGCGCAGATAATTATTAAAACAGACCTCGTTAAGTAGTATAGAATTGGTTATGGATACGAATCAACCCTTGGAAATCGTGATTATCGGGCTTGGCGCGGGCGGTCTGTATGCCTCAAAGGCGGCCCTCAGCTTTAACCGCAAATGCCGGGTCACGATCATTGAAAAGCGGGACTTTGATCAATTCTCTCCCTGCGGTCTCCCCTTTGTGATTGAGGGGGTGGTGAAAGACTTTGAGGCGTTGAAATACAATGTCCCTGAAGTGAAAAACAGACTCATCAAACTTCTTCATCACGAGACGGTCTCTGTTGACCATCAAGAAAAAATCGTTAAGGCGGTAGACCTCACCACCTCGGATGAAAGGTCGATCAGATACGACGCATTGATCCTTGCCACCGGCGCCTCACCGATAACGCTTCCGGTTCCCGGCGCGGAAGGTTTTATAGGTAGGGGAATCCATTTTGTATCAGACATCGAGAACAGTCGTGCCCTTCTTGAGGCGGCAATATCTTCACGGAAGAAACGTGCCGTAGTTGTGGGCGGTGGCGCGGCAGGGCTTGAGGTCGCGGTGGCACTGAGAAGCCAGGGTCTTGATGTGGCTATCACGAAACGTACCCCGGCCCCCTTTCCCCGCAACTTAGACCCGGAGATGGGAAAAGGTATTGTCGAACACCTCGAAGACTTGGGGATTCGGGTGCTTTTTGGCAAAGGGATCGAACGTATCAACGGTGCGCAGGAGGTGGAATCTGTGGAGATTGCCGGAGAAACCATACCCTGCGACATTGTGGTCATGGCGGTCGGAATGCGTGGAAACACGAGGATCGCTGAAAGCGTTGGCGCAACAACTGAAAGAGACCTGGTGATGGTCAATAACCGGATGGAGACATCTGTCAGGGGGGTATATGCGGTTGGGGATCTTGTTCGGACCTACTCTCGAATAGATCACACGCCCGCCACCATGCAGCTTGCCACGTCCGCCTACCGTCAGGGGATGACCGCAGGAGTAAACGCGGCCGGTGGAGATACTCCATATCCGGGGGCCCTCAGCACCTTTCTTACGGTGGTGGGCGGTCTGGAGATCGCCTCAACCGGGTATACGCTCCAGACTGCGAAGGATCTGGGGTATGATGTTAGGGCTGTTTCCACGAGGCGGGAGACGCTGCCCCACTACATGCCGGATGTGAAGGACATCCAACTGAGGGTCGTTGTGAATGTAGAGGACGGGAAGATCCTTGGCGCGCAGGCCGTGGGAAAAGAGGGGGCCGGGTGGCGGATCAATCTCTTCGCCTTAGCCATTCACGGGGGCATGACCCTTTACGACCTCCTGGATGCCGAACTTTCCTACAATCCACCGGTCTCGCAGATGTATGACCCTGTGTCGCAGGTTGCGGAGGTAGGGCTCAAACGGCTCAGGCTGCCGCCCAAAACATGCGAAAAAGTCTTTTTTCCGTCAGACCGGAATCTCACTCCATAACCCTCTGGATTGACTATTGCCTATTGAAAGACCCGTCCCCAGCATCCAGTACCCAATGCCAAGCACCCAATACCCACAACCCTCAATGAATGAAACATGACGCCTTTAACAAAAAAGAAATGGCGCTGTATCGAACTGCCACAGACCGGGTACAGGACGGCATGGAAGCTCCAGACCGATCTCGTAGCTGCGAGGAACGACAAGGGGGTTGAAACAGACATCGTCCTGTTATTGGAGCATCCCCCTGTTTTTACCCTTGGCCGCAGGGGCGGATTGGAGAACCTGACCGTGGCCGAGGATATCCTGAAAGACCGGGGAATCCCGATCGTCCAGGTAGAGCGGGGGGGAAACATTACCTTTCACGGGCCCGGCCAGCTTGTGATCTACCCGATTGTTGACCTTAAGTCCGCCCGTCTCGGAGTGGTGGACTATGTTGAGATGCTCGAAGAGGTAGTAATCCGGGTTGCGGCCGATTGGGGAATAACGAGTGATAGGAATCCCCTGAACAGGGGAGTGTGGGTGGGTAACAGGAAATTAGCGAGCGTCGGAGTTGCGGTTCGCCGGGGGATCAGTTTTCACGGAGTCGCGCTCAACGTCAACCTGTCGATCGAACCTTTCACCTGGATAAACCCCTGCGGCCTTAAAGGAATCGGGGTCACATCATTAGAGATGGAACTTGGGAGCAGCGTACCCATAGACCCTGTGCGTAAAGCCGTAAAACGTCATCTGGGGGAGGTCTTCGAGGTTGAGCTGGTCATGACGAAGATTGAGGAATTCAGGAATTGTCGATTCAAAGTATCTTAGAAACAGACGGTATATTGGCCCGATCCCTACAAGGTTTTGAGTTCCGGCCTTCCCAACTCCAGATGGCCCTCCTTATAGAAGACTCCATTCGGCAGAAAATGCCCGCCCTGATAGAAGCAGGGACTGGCACCGGAAAGACGTTCGGTTATCTTGTCCCTGT
Organism: Desulfobacteraceae bacterium; assembly: GCA_030611815.1. Classification (GTDB taxonomy): domain Bacteria; phylum Desulfobacterota; class DSM-4660; order Desulfatiglandales; family Desulfatiglandaceae; genus Desulfacyla. The sequence continues at coordinate 14,538 of JAUWPC010000011.1, read as the reverse complement.
CATACTGAGCGGAAAGAAGAGTATCATATCAACCGGCACAAAAAACCTTCAGGAACAGATCTATTTCAAAGACATCCCCCTTCTGAACAAGGCGGCACACCTCAATATTGACGCCGTTATGATGAAGGGGAGAGAGAACTATCTTTGCCTCCACAGATACCACCAGTATATATCGCAATCATCTCTCTTGGAGACATCCCAGACAAAAAAGATTGGAAAGCTCAAGGAATGGCTCAAAAAAACAGAGTTTGCCGATCGCGGAGAGATCTCCTGGCTCAGTGACGATGACATCCTCTGGACCTCCCTCTCATCCTCATCTGACCAATGCCTCGGATCGAAATGCCTGTTTTTAGATGAATGTTTCTTGGGAAAGCTCCGCAGCAGGGCTGCCAAGGCTAAGATTATCATCGTAAACCACCATCTCTTTTTTGCTGATATGAAGGTGAAAAAGGGGGGGTTCGGTGAAATAATCCCCCGGTTTCAAGTGGCAGTCTTTGATGAAGCCCACACCATAGAGGAAATAGCCACCTCCTACTTTGGCGAAAGCCTCAGCACCAGGCAGATCACAGATCTGATAAGTGACCTGAAAAAAGGCATCAGGAAGATGCAGGGAGTGGACAAGGGTAAACTGGAAAGAGGACTAAATATCATACAAGGCGGCATAGAGCTCCTGAAAGGAACGCTTGAGGGTTATGAAGAAAAGGGGAGACTTGATCAAGAGATCCTTTCCAATCTGGGTCAGGGACCGGTCCGTGAGCTGAGAAGGGGCCTCAGGTTTGTCTACGGAGATTCAAACCTCACGCGTCTGAATAATACCCCTATACAGCCGCTTCTCGACAGGGCCAGGGAAATAGACACCCTGTTAGAAGAGATCCTCAAACAGAGGGGCAGCAACTGGCTGAACTGGTATGAAAGGCGAAAAAAGAGCCTTGTTCTCCACTCATCCCCACTCGACATATCCGAGTCGATGAATGAACTTCTCTATGACAAGGTGCAGACCACCATATTTACTTCCGCAACCCTTTCCACAAATGGGACTTTCGACTACATCCGTTCACGTCTTGGTCTCCCTGAAGAAGCGTTTCAGGAGATCTGCGATTCACATTTCGACTTTGAAACCCAGACCATCCTCTACATCCCTAAAAGCCTTCCACCCCCAAATTCGCCCGATTTCGGCACTCAAGCAGCCAAGGAGATCTTAAAGATCCTTAAACGGACAGAGGGAAGGGCCTTAGTACTCTTTACCAGTTACCACAATCTGAACGTCGCATATCAGATCGTGAAAGATAGGATCCCCTTCACCATTTACAGGCAAGGTCATGCGCCCCGATCGGTCCTTCTGGATGCGTTCAGGCAGGACGTCCACTCGGTCCTCTTTGCCACAGGCTCTTTCTGGCAGGGGGTGGATGTGCCGGGTGAGGCCCTGAGCTGTTTGATCATAGATAAGCTCCCCTTTGCCTCGCCAGGAGAGCCTATTGTCGGCGCCAGGATCGATGCCATCCGGAGCCAGGGCCACAATCCGTTCATGGAGTATCAGGTCCCTTCAGCCATTATCTCCCTGAAACAGGGCCTCGGCAGGCTGATAAGAAAACAATCTGACAGGGGGATACTATCTATTCTGGATGTCAGGATTATGACGAGCCGATATGGCAGGTTTTTTTTGGAGAGCCTTCCCAATATCCCCGTGACCCACGATCTATCAGATATTGACCGGTTTTTTGAAGGGGCTAAAAAATGACACAACCCAATCCAAAATCCCACGAATTGTACCCAAAGCCATGGAAAGTAATCTCCAGTACCAGAGACAGGTCCTACCGCGTCTTCAGCCTTCGCACAGACAGGGCCATATCTCCCCGCACGGGCATGGAGCACAACTTTTTTATTTTAGAATCTTCATCCTGGGTCAATGTTATCCCCCTCACCCCTGAACAGGAAGTGGTTCTGGTGCGGCAGTATCGCCATGGCACCAGGAATGTCACCCTGGAAATCCCGGGAGGACTTGTAGAAAAATCTGACACACCTGAACAGGCAGCGAGGAGAGAGCTTTTCGAAGAAACCGGGTATCGTCCTTTAGAGACGTGTTCATTAGGCGCGGTCCACCCCAATCCGGCCATACAGAATAATGAGTGTTACACATTCCTGGCAAAAGATGTGTTTCTTGCTGGGGGACAGCAACAGGATGAAAGGGAGGATATTGAGGTCCTGCTCCGGCCCCTCAGCGCGATCCCCCGCCTGATCCGGGATGGAGAAATTACCCATTCTTTAGTATTGGCGGCCTTCTACCGATTTTTCATGGAATATCGAGCTGATTTTTCTCGCTAATTGAAGCATAGTTAAGTGGTTAAGTGGTTGAGTCGTTGAAGAGAAAACAGCTCCTCCCACGTAGAAATCTCAGGCACGTTATCGTCCTCGATTTCCACCCGATCTGATACCGCTCCAGGAGGCAAGAGGCTTTTTTTGTCCCGGGCATAGGTAAACCAGATCGGCTGAAGCCCTGCCCTCAGGGCGCCATTAATATCGGCCTCAGGGTCATCTCCCACATACAGTGCCTCGCCCCCATCCACACCTAAAGACTCAATAAGTCTGCGAAAAACAATGGCGTGTGGTTTTCGGTAACCGATTTGGCCTGAAATAAGCACCACGTCGAAAAAGGGGCTGAGGCCCATATGGTCAATGATCTTTACAGCGGCGGGCGCGTGGGTAAAATTAGAAAGTAACCCGAGGCGATACACTCCTTTCAGTGTTTCGAGCATTTCTATTGTACCAGGGATAGGGTGGCAGAAATCGAGAAAGGCGGAAAAATAGGCGTCAATTGCCCGGGATATCCTGGGATCATCCGGCCCTATGTCGTAACCCAGGGTTTGCAGTGCCGCACTGATCCAGAAACGATTGTGTGTCTCTTTTCCGTCCTCATTTGCCCGTTTTATAAACCGCAGAGCGGCTTCCCGATAGGCCTTTTTGAATTGCTCGTACTCCGGCCGGAGACCCATTTGAGCCAGACTGCCGGTCAGCCTGGTCAAGGCATCTCTAAGGGCACCTGGTTCCGCAGTAATCAGGGTGTTGAAGAGATCAAATCCTATAGCCTTTATCTGATTCATGTGGTCTTTAAATCTCCATTTTCCCGCTATCTCATGGGCAATCCCAGTCTTGATGGTCTCATAAAAAGTCAAAAAGTGCGCAATTTGGAGTGATCCTTTTGAGACCAATTCATTATAATAATTCGCAATTCCTGAATGCCTAAATTCCTAAATCCATGTAAAAAGGATTTTTTACATGGGCATCAGTTTTCTGTCAATACTAATTTCAGGGCCTGCATCAGGATTGGGATTAAGGGGGCTGCGGATTTGACAACACCTCTTTTACGATATATGGTCACCCCCTTTGACTCAAGTGCCTAAAGTGCCTAAAGTTTGAATTGCCTAAAGTGAGCTAAAGCGCCTAAAATTAAAGATGTCGTTTAACATTTCAAGATAAAAGTTTCCAGAATAAGGTGTTTGTCGAGAGATCTGCTTGCATAAATCGAGGCGAACAAGCAGGTCAGAAGGCTTGAGTTTTTGTTGCGAGTGTTTTCTGGCCTGGTTTATCTTGGGGCCCGCCTGCCTCGGCTGTCATGTACGGGAGCGGGCATATTCCAAAAGGTCGGCAATGGTGGGCAGGCCTTGAAGAGGCCAGTCATCTTAAAAACATCACGAAGTTCCTTAACTTTAGGCACTTCAAACTTTAGGCACTTTTGCTTGAGGTAGTAGTTTGCTCTGTTTATATAACCGTTTGACTATACTAACTTATTTATCCTCTTTGAGGAATTGCCTATGACTTGGGATATTATATTAGGGATAGTGCTCACAATCCTGGCTTTAGGAACGGTTGTCTTTCTCACACTGTGGAGCCGCCGTATCATAGAGCAAATTCATGCCCATCGACCAGGTTCTTTGAGGCATATTCAAAAAGATATTTTAGATGGAAACAACTCCCGAAACAAATCCTGAAACCAGCTCCGAGACCGAATATCCCCGGATTACAACGGAGCTTTCCCGTAATCTCAATCTCCTCCATATCACCATGATGGGAGTTGGGATGATGATCGGGGCCGGCGTCTTTTTAGGCGTTGGCAGTGCAGTGGGGATTGCCGGACCCGGGGGCGTTATCCTGACTTTCGCGCTTAACGCGGTCATTGCGCTGTTCACGGCCATGTCCTACGCAGAGTTAAGCTCGGCCGTTCCAAGGGCCGGTGGCGCCTACAATTTCGCGCGGATCGCCTTTGGGAGGGGACCAAGCTTTTTGGCCGGGTGGATGGAATGGTTTGCCTCTTCTGTCGCTGGAAGCCTTTATGCCGCAACCTTTGCCCTTTACACTGTGCACTATCTCAACCAGCTCGGCATCATCAATGTATCAGGCGTCCAGCTCCTCCTAATAGAAAAGGGCGTGGCAATACTTGTTGCAAGCCTTTTTATTTATATCAACTACAGGGGGGCATCAGAGACTGGCACCATGGGTGTCTTCTTTACCTTAGGCCAGACAGTTACCCTCGCCTTTATAGCGTTAGTGGGGATCGGAACCGCCATCGTAGACCCAGACCGCTTAGCCAATTTCAAACCCTTCATGCCCAATGGCTGGGGCAAGCTTCTGATCACAATGGGGTTTACATATGTCGCTTTCGAGGGCTTTGAGGTCATTGCCCAGACTGGCGATGAAGCGATTGACCCACGCCGCAATCTACCAAAGGCGATGCTCTATTCGATCTTCATAGTAGTGTTTACCTACGTGGGGGTTGCCTTTGCGTCTGTCATCGGAGTTAAGGATGTTGGAGAGCCTGCCTGGGTGTGGATCGGAAACCATGGGGCAAAGGGTTTTGGGGAAGCCATATCCATGCTTATTCCTTCCTACGGAGGGATACTTGTGACCATCACTGTTATATTTGCATCCACCTCTGCCCTGAACGCCACCATCTACTCAGCCACCCGTGCCTCCTATGCGCTCGGGAGGGATCGTATGCTTCCCCAATTCTTCTCCCGGCTCCACCCGAAACGCCGAACACCCTTTGGGGCTTTATTATTCACCGGCGCTCTGGTTATCGTTGTAGCTGCCTTCCTTCCCACCATTGACGTAGCTTCCAGCGCCAGCATGATGTTCCTGTTCCTGTTTTTCATGGTTAACCTCTGCGTGATCCGCATTCGCCGGAATATGGCTGATGAAATGACCTATGGTTTTGTTATGCCGTTCTTCCCTTTTCCGCCAGTGGCTGCCATACTTGTACAGGCAGTCCTTGCAATATGGCTGTTTCACATGAGCCCGCTCGCATGGGTGGTGGGACCGGTATGGGTCATTTCAGGAATTGTCATCTATCACCTCTACTCCAAGCAAAGGGCCATACGGACCGAAGATGAAATCGTTGTCCTGCAGGAAGAGCCTATCCCGGAGAAGGAGGGATTTCGGGTACTCCTTGCTGTTGCAAATCCTGCCAATGCCATCCCCTTAGCCCAGAACTGTTACAGATTTTGCAGGGCAAAGGGGAGCCGTACAGAGGTGGAGGTGATTCACATGGTTCCTATACCGCCACAGGTGCCCCTTTCAGATGCCTCCAAATATGCTCAACCTGGCCAAGAGGCCATCACAGAGGCGATGCTTTACCTTGCCCCCCGTTTCTCCTTCGGGAGCACCATGCGTTACTGCAGGAACGTGGGTCGGGGTGTCATCTCGGCAGCTTCAGAGCGGAAGGCAGACCTGCTTATCATGGGGTGGCATGGAGGAAAAGGGGGAAAGGGGTTTACCCTTGGGAGCACAGTGGACCCCATACTCGAACGTGCAACCTGCGACATTCTCCTTTTCAAGGAGTGTGTCCATCAGAGATATATGAAGGTCCTTCTCCCCTTTGCCGGGGGGCCCAATTCAGCCTTCGCACTTGAAACCGCCTCCGCCATGGTTGAACAGGACGGGGGGCAAGTGGTCGTTTTCAATGTGGCCCAGCCAGGTAAAACGACCCAGGACATAGACGCCTTTCTTGCCGAAACAGTGCCCCGGCTCAATGCGCCTGTCTCTCTCTTTGAGGCCAAATATGCCATATCCAAAGATCTCTTGAAGAGCCTTCTCGAGGAAGCCGAGCATTATGATCTGGTGGTCATAGGGGCAACCGATGACCCCCTGTTTCGGCGGCGTTTCATCGGATCGCTTCCGGAGGAATTTGCCAAGCATTGCAATAAGCCACTTGTCATGGCAAAGGCCAAACACCCTGTCAAGTCTTTCATCAAACGCTGGATATAGCCGCTAAACCACATAATCCTTCAAATTCCTGATCTTTTCACTCCCCATCTCCACTGTCATCTTCACAAAACCATCTTCATATTCCTTTTCCAAGATCCTGCCCCAATTATGCGTGTAACTTATCGCTTTCTGGTGGGTTTGGGGAACTGACAGTATGTATTTTCGGGGGACATTCAGACTCTTGTCGATTTGATGAAGCAGTTCTTCGACGTTTTCTCCGCTTTTGGCTGAAATCAACTGAGCCCCCGGATAGTTTTTTTTGACCCTTGCGACAACAGACTCACTAACCCTGTCTATTTTGTTAAATAATAATAGTTGAGGAATCTCATCAGCGCCCATCGCCTCCAGGACATTTTCCACATCATTAATATGTTTTTCAAAGTCATCATCAGAAATATCGGTGATGTTCAAAAGCAGATCCGCCTCTTCAGCCTCTCTCAGGGTTGCCCGGAATGATGCTATCAAATGATGCGGCAAGTTCGATATAAATCCAACCGTATCAGAGATAACAACATCCCTTCCCTTTCCGAGATTCAACGATCTGGTGGTTGAATCGAGTGTTGCAAAAAGCTTGTCTTCAACCAGGACCTTCGAATCGGTCAGCCTGTTAAACAGCGTTGATTTCCCCGCATTGGTGTATCCCACTAAACCAATATTTCTGCAGTTCCTTTTTCGCCTCTTCTTCTGGGTATCAATCCGTTTAATGATCTTACCAAGGCGCTTCTCTATTTCGTAGATTTCCCGCTGAAGCTTCTGCCTGTCCTTCTCACTCTGTTTTTCTCCCATCCCTCTGAAGGCAACACCAGCCCCCATTCTACTGCCGAACCTTTCTCTATCGAGGTGCGTCCACATGCTCTTAAGTCTTGGAAGTTCGTATCTCAACTCCGCCAGCCTGACCTGCAGTTTTGCCTCTTTTGTCTGAGCACGGTGATGAAATATCCTCAAGATCACTTCAGTGCGGTCTATCGCCTCTACTGAAAACAGTCTTTCGATATTTCGTGCCTGGGACCCGGTCAGATCATTATCGAAGATCAGAATGTCAACTTCTTCTTTTTTTTCAAGGCACTTCTTAATAAAGCCTTCGCCAGCATAGGTCCGCGCACTTTTTCTGTCCTTTCTCTGTACATATTTTCCTGAAGTGGCGATGCCTGCCGTATCTACCAGCCTTTCCAGTTCCTCCATAGAGGCGCCCTTGGCGGCAATATCTTCGTCCAACAGACAGACTCCAATCAAAAGAGCCTTTATTTTTTCATCATTTTGCTGCATACTGGTCTCTTATTATCTTGCCACCATCCCGGGTTTCGGAGTTTTCAGTCGGGTGTTAACTGTATAAATAAACTGTCGATTTGGCAAGCTATAAACCAAGCCTTACCTCAGCCCGACCGTTTCCACACCCATACAGCCCAAAATATGGTGGTTTAGCGACAAGGCCATTAATGAGCACACCAAGTCCACCTTAGTGCTCGAACCAAAGCAGAATTGACCAGGAATTCGCCCCGCTCAAATGGGGGGCATACTTGACAAGTTGCAGTGTAACACAATTGTCTTGACACACAACCCCGCTTCAGTAATACTTTTAAAAAAATTCTGAAAATTGAGTTATGGAGGTGGATATATGGATATGCATCTGAACGCGCATGTTGAATGTTTAGACGGGAAGATTGGTCGTCTCGAAAACATAATACTTAATCCTAAGACTGAAAGGGTGACCTATCTCGTTGTCAGAGGTAATGATCTTCAAAACACAGAGAGGCTTGTCCCCGAAAGACTGGTAAAAGAGGCCTCTCATGATACGGTTTTTCTTTCGATCAACAAGAAGAAATTCGAAGGGATGAAAAATTTCATTCAGGAGGAATACATCCCCTCAAATATAACACTGTATATGGCTGAACAGGCCGGATGGGATATGGGAACGCCGGCCTCTGTATTTGTTGAGCATGAGGCTGTTCCGGCCGGGGGGCTTATTGTTCACAAAGGGGCTAAGGTCTTAGCCACAGACGGACATGCAGGCAGGGTAGATGATTTCCTTGTGGAGAAAAAATCCGGACGTATTACCCATCTTATACTGTTAGAAGGACATTTATGGGGGAAAAAGGATATCTCTGTCCCTGTTAACCAGATTGACCGCTATGAGGATGGAAATATTTATCTAAAAATTGACAAGAACGGTGTCGAAGCTCTGCCGGTTATCGACATGAAAGGGAAAGGCGAATAGCATTTATGGAATCCGAAATAATAGAGTGGGAGGTAGGTCATGCCGAGACAGGCGAGGCTTGATGCCCCCGGTGCCCTGCACCATGTTATCATCAAGGGTATCGAGGGAAGAAAAATCGTAAATAATGATCAAGACAGGGAAGAATTTATCTCTCGTCTCGGAAATATCGCCACAGAAACCGGCACTTCGATCTACGCTTGGGCCTTGATGAATAACCACGCGCATATCCTCATGCACAGCGGCCCATCCGGGTTGTCCAGGTTTGTGAAAAGACTTCTGACCGGCTATGCAATCTACTACAACCGCCAACACCGAAGGCATGGACGACTATTTCAGGATCGTTACAAGTCTATTGTTTGCGAAGAGAAGCCGTATTTCAAGGAATTGGCCAGATACATCCATCTGAACCCATTGCGCGCCAAGTTGGTTGATTCTCTTGCCGGATTGGACAGGTATCGATGGTGCGGCCATTCGGTTTTGATGGGCAGGATAAGAAAGGGCTGGCAGGATAGAGATTATCTCCTCAAGCGGTTCGGCGCAACAGAGAGAGAAGCAAAAAAGGCTTATCGCCAGTTTGTAAAAAATGGGATAGACCAGGGTCGTCGCCCTGATCTAACTGGAGGCGGCCTGATACGATCGAAGGGAGGGTGGTCAGAGGTCAAGACGATGCGCAGGAGCGGGGTTCGTGAAAAGTCCGATGAGCGTATTTTAGGCAGTGGTAAATTTGTAAAGAAACTCATACAACAGTCAGCCAAATTCAAGAAAAGGCGGTTTTCTCCAGGAGAGAGCCTTAAACGTGCCTTGTTACTGATTGACAAAATCTGCAAAAAGGAAGGGATTAGCGTTGAGGCCCTGAAGAGAGGGAACCGGCAACATGAAGTTTCGAAAGTCAGATCTAAACTGGCAGAGAAATTTGTGAAAGAACTCGGGCTTTCTCTAATTGAGACGGGGCATCTATTAGGTGTTTCAGGCTCTGCAATATCCGTCACCCTGCGCAGGCTGGATGAGAAAAACAGAGACCGATAGAATGATTTCCCCAAATGCCACGGTTCATTAAACAGCTTCACAAACCCTAACCCAGATGAACCCCAAATCCCTGTCGAAGATCCCGCCCCATTTCTCTCCTCCTGATGGTCTTTCTTTGTCCGCCAACCTCATCGTCGTCATTCCCCTGTCATGACTGCCCCCAAAGGCATAAGCGTCAGTCTAAGGGGTTGATAGCGATTGACAATCCTGCCGAGATAATGACTGAAAGGATTCGTAACAAGAAAAAAAGCCACGGATGAAATTAGCTGAAGCGATGAAGGTAATTGATGACGGTTAAACATAAACCCATTCCAATGACATTTCCTGAGAAACTATCATTCCCATGAAAAGCCGAAAAAAAATTATCGTTCTGATCTCAGGAAGCATTTTTGTCCTCCTGCTCCTTGTGGGCGCCCTGATCCTGGTTGTGCCTAAGTTCATAGATTCCGATTTCGTAAAGAGAGAAATCGTGACCCATCTCTCAAAAAGAGCGGGCGGGCAGGTCGAAATTGCAGCGGCTGATTTTTCTTTTTTTCCACGTCCTCACGCTGTGATTCGTGAAGCAACCCTCTTGGTTGCCGGGAAGGTCTCGGCAGAAATCGAATCACTGATAATATATCCGAAGATATGGCCTCTCCTGTCAGGAAAGTTGCAAATCGCTGTTCTCAAGGCCGAATCACCAGAGATCAACATAAAACTCCCACAATCAAAAGAGGATATGAAAGAGACCCCTGATTCATTTAATCGAAAAGATCTCCGGGAAAAGATAGGCCTTGTCTTAGCGCCGATTGTTTCGGAGACTGAGGGTCTTTCTATCCATGTCGAAAACGGAAAGGTCAACCTTGTGAAGGGAGAAGTCCCGGTTTTGTGGTTTAGCGATATCCATATCCTGATCGATATGTCAAAACAACTCAAAATTGACCTAACCTGCAAATCCAACCTCTGGGAAGGGCTCTCTCTAAAAAGCCATTTAGATCTAACAACATTCAAGGGTGATGGACGAATAGATCTGATCTGTCTTAGACCACATATGCTACCCGACTATATCCTTCCCAATGACACGTTAAAGGTGGGAGATTCAGAGGTAAATCTGAATCTCTCCTTTAAGACCGATTTGACAAAGGATCTTGAGGCAAAAATAAAGGGCTCTATCCCTCTCCTGCCCCGGATCTATAATAATCCAGAAGTGGTCTTCAAAGGCGTGAATATAGATGGGACACTGAATATCGATGAAGGTAAAACCTCGATCTCTATCTCGGAGTTCAATCTTGATTATCCCCGTCTTGACCTTGCCGGGGAGTTTGTCATGGATAAATCGACACCTCGAGTGAGTCTAAGACTGGAGGGGAGAGAGGTCGATATCCCTTCGATACGTGAAGTCGCACTTTCAATGGGGAAAAATACCTCCGCGGTGCAGGATATTTTTGCCATTGTCAAGGGGGGCAAAGTCCCGCTGATCAGTTTCGAGACTAATGGAAATTCGTTGGATGATTTAGGAAAGCTGGAGAATATCCTTATCAAAGGGAGCATGCTTGGAGGACAGATCTCAATTCCCGAAATAAATCTGAATTTGGAGGAAGTGAATGGGGAAGTCCTTATTTCAAAGGGGATACTCGATGGTAGTCGCCTCAAAGCCAGGCTCGGGAAGACCTTCGGGAGCAAAGGTAATTTGAGATTGGGCTTAGGCGAAAATAATGACCTGTTTCATTTAGATATTATGATAAAGGCCGATCTGACGCAGACCCTTCCCATTTTAAAAGACCTGATCAAGGACAGCTTATTTGCAGAAGAGTTAAGGCGGATTGATGACTTAAGGGGGAATGCCACGGCCAGGCTGGTTTTAGGAGAAACCCTTTCATCGATCAGGGCGCGTGTGGATGCCTCTGAATTCGACTTGAGAGTCAAATACCGCGGAATTCCATATCCTGTTGAAATCATGGGGGCTCATTTCTCCTATGCCAATGGCGTAGTCAAGGCAGGGGAATTGGCTGGCAAATTAGGGAAGACATCCTTTTCCAAAGTGTCAGGAATGTTAGACTGGCGCAAAGAGCTATATATGGAAGTTGAATCGGCTAAAGCTAATATCCTTTTGGACGAAATTTACCCTTGGGTTTCTTCCTTTGCTGCAGCCAAAAAAGCGCTAAAAGAGATAGAGAGTCTAAAGGGTTATGTTACACTGGATACATTAGACTTCAAAGGCCCCCTCTTAAGGCCAAAGGCGTGGCGATTCAAGGCGGAATGTAACATCAAAGATTTCATCCTGAGTTCGACCCTGTTGCCCGGCCCACTAACTCTGACAGAGGGAAGAGTGGAGGCAGACCCCCAAACGCTTATCCTCAAAGACGCCAGGGTGGGCATCCTCGATGCCAACTTAGACGTGTCAGGTGAAGCAAAAAGCTATATGGAGGGCCTGAACAGGCTGGAAGCAACCTTTGAAGGCAACATGGGCATAGAGGCAATCCGGTCAGCTTTAGAGCTTATCAATCTACCGGAGGACTTCAAGGTCATATCTCCATTGGCCATTTCAAAGGCTCATATCCTCTGGGATAAGGGCACTGAAACATCCTTTAAGGGCAATCTGTTTGCGGCAAAAGGCCCTGATATTTCATTGAGTGTGCTCAAGACCCCAGGGAGCTTCCAAATTGAAAACCTAACTATCAGAGATGACAAATCAGATGCTTCCTTTGACTGCAATATCCGGGAGGATGCCATTGCCATCAGATTTACCGGAAATTTGGACAAGACAAGTTTGGATTCGCTGTTAGCCAAAAACAGGGTTTTGAATGGATGGATCAAGGGTAATCTGTGGGCCCGTATCATACCAGGCAGCGCAATTGAATCCACAATCGAGGGGTATCTGCAGGGTGGGGACATCACCTTTCCGGAATTGAACCTCCCGGCAAGGATAAAGAATTTCTCTCTTGAGGCCGGTCAACAGAGGATTATCTTAAAATCGGCCGACCTTACCCTGGACGACACTCAAATCAGCGCAACGGGAACCCTCGACCTGTCAGAACAGGGGCTCCTGTTCGACCTGGACCTCTCTGCCGATGACCTTGACTTTGAGGACATCAGTAAAGCGTTTGAGAAAAGGGGCAAAGAAACGGAAGTCAATAGAGACAAAAACAGATGGTCCCTGCCGGCAAAAGGAACTGCTCACGTCAAATTGAACTCCCTCACGTACGGGGGATTCAGATGGGAACCCTTTAACTGCAGCATATCCTCAGAAGGGGACGCAGTTAACGTTACAATCACCGAAGGCAATCTATGTGGTATTTCTACGCCAGGGACTTTGAACATATCTAAACAGGGGATTCGTTTGGATTTGAAACTGGCCGTCAAGAAGAAGGGGATGGCTGCGACCTTCGCCTGTCTGTCTAAGGAATCCATAGCAATAGACGGGACTTTCGATTTTGAAAGTGAGATAAAAGGGGAAGGGATGGGCATCGAATTGATTAAATCTCTTCATGGACCTTTCAAATTTCTTGCCAAGGATGGCCGCATCAATCGCGATCCGCTACTGATGAAGGTATTCGCTCTACTCAATATTACCGAAATATTCAGTGGAAAGCTCCCTGACCTTGTAAATGAAGGATTCGAATACAATTCGATAACTGCTGAAGGTAATCTTCAGGATGGAAAGGTGCATATGGAAAAAGCGCTGCTGGATGGTTCTTCGATGAACCTGGCCTGCCACGGTGATATTGACTTATTAGAAAACAAATTAGATCTTAAAATGTTTGCCGCTCCCTTTAAAACAGTGGACCGCATCATAAGAATGCTGCCGCTAATAGGGTACCTGCTTGACGACACGCTCGTTTCTATTCCGATAAAAGTAACAGGGGACTTGGAGGACCCGAAAGTAGAGTATCTTCCGGCGGCAGAGGTTGGAGCGGGGTTATTGGGAATTATGAAAAGAACCCTCGAGCTTCCGGTTAAAGTAGTAGAACCTATAATCCCTATCGAAAAAGAGAAAAAAGAATAGATTTCATTCAAGAGATAACAAGGAGGAAAAGCCATGAAAATTAAGATCTGGAGTGTTCTTGTGCTTCTAATTGTATTAACTGCGTGCGCACCAACAAAGAAAATCAAGAACTGGGTCAGCAGTCCATCTGTTCAAAAAGGAGGAAATAAGTCTTTTGAGGCCCGATTTGAGCCACTCAAGGGGGATAAAAAATTCTTTGTTTCATTCCGCCTGTCAGTTATGAACAAAACCGATAAGAATCTTAAAATTGACTGGAATAAGACACGTTATATTTATAAAGGCCAGCCCCATGGGGGTTTCGTTTTTTACGGGATTGATCCTGCCACTATAAAGGACTCCATCCCACCCGATCTCATCGCCCCCGGAAAACTATTTTCAAAAGAGATCTTTCCTGCCAACTTAGTGGCGTTTACCCCGATAAGAGAAGAAGTGCTTAATAAAAAGGGAAGGGGGATCTATCCTGGCCCTATCCCTGCGGGTGAAAACGGCATATCTCTTGTTATCCTGCAGGGTGAACAGGAAATAGTCGATAAAATCGTGTTAAAGATAAGAGCGATAGCAAAGTAGGGCCTGAATGGGAAGTGTCTAAAGTGAGTCCCGCTTTAGCAGCGATTTTATGGGGACATTTAATTTGGCACTTTATCCACTTCGTATCAAAAAATAGCTACCGTGTCATCTGATTTTCTGGATAAAGCATGTGTATTGCTGAAAACATTGTCAAATAAAATACTCTTTTTTGGTATATTAAATAAAGTCCCATATAATAACCAGTTAATCGGCATATGAATTTCTTAAAAACAGGACGGTGCGATAAAGCCGCCATATTTTATTTGACAATGTCTGCTCGCTATGCTACCTTCCTCCTTGGCCTGTAGGGGGCGAATCCAATGGATAGGGATTCACAGCTAAAGGAGGAAGCACTATGATTAAAATTGAGAGCAATGCATTGTTTCTAACGGGACCAAAGGGTTCTATTCCTGTAAAGGAGCATGACGAAATCACATTTAAGCTTGGCATGCTATTCGAGGGGGAATGTGAAGGACTCGGTTCAGCC
>JAUWPC010000149.1 GCA_030611815.1 Desulfobacteraceae bacterium | reverse complement strand
ACAGTTATGTTTGATATGGCCCTTGGCATTATCAACAAAATGTACCAGGCCATCTTCTTCAGTCTGTTTGATGATTTCCCGCGCCTCTTCCCGGGTTATTTCCCTCCCCAATTTCCTGTCGATCACATATTTAGCCATTTCGTCAAATTTCATGCAGACCTCTGTGGGGTGTTCGCATGGCCGCTCTCTCAGCCGGGCGATCATGCGGCATGAGCAGTGGCATACCGCAAAGTCCGTGACCTTTTCAATGATGCTTTCCATTATATGATGCGGATAAACAGCTTGTATGTCGGCATCGACCGTGCCGGCGGTTGGAATGTATCTGTATGCGTCCGTCCTGTTGCTGTATGCCTCCCGGGTCACCTTACGGTTAAAATATTTAGCTATAAGACCAGCCATTTTCCGTGCATGGGGGGTATCCTCTCCCTTCCAAAAAAAGGTCTGTGGGAAGGAAAAGCCGACCTGTTGCAAGGCATATCCTTCATCACCCCCTCGAGTCTTGCCGCAAAACAGCAATCCCCTCTGGGAAAGTTCATCCAATATGTTTATCAGCGCCTTCTCAGGGATATCTACTCTGCCGCTGATTTCATCTATAGAAACAGGCTGAAGGGGAATGACCCCAGTGGGGATGGCCAATGCTACCTCAGCCTCAACAGGCCTGAAGTTTTCCTTCAGGATTTCTACCAGGTCTTCTGTTGGCGGATATCCCATACCCAAGAGGGAAAGATGATGGGCCAATCTGTCATACACGCTTCTTTTTGTTATCATTATATTTTTCCCCCAAAATTCGGTTAATCTATTTCAATTTCTCTTTGGAAAACATTCACCCTATTTTGCAATAAATAATCTATCCTGATATCCGTCCTGATTTTTGATTCCCCTGAACCTCTTCTATCCATATCCAGAACTCAACCATTTGAAGATCTCTGCCTGAATGAAAAACCTGTTGAAAAGAAATGCGGTTATTTGGTACACATACTATGATTTTAAATGATTGCTCATGCATGATCCACCATTTTTTTTAAATCATACCCTGAATCAAGGGTGGCGTAATAATCAAGAGCAAACATCGGTTAACGGATTTTTCTTTCACGCCGAGACGTTAAGACCAAATGACTGACATAAAAGATACAGAATCAGCGCCATCCAAACTTGGGTTCACCCGCCCGGATGAGGGAACCCTCCTTATCCAACTTGCCGGGAGTTGGACACTGAAAAACAAACGCCCATCTGCTGACGATATCCGGAAAGAGATTGAATCCGGCCCCCCAATTGCACGCATCGCCTTTGACACAAAGGGTCTTAGAGCTTGGGACAGCATGTTTCTGGCATTTATTACCAGGATGATAGATCGGAGTTCGAGGGATGGCATAGCCGTCGACAAAAAAGGATTGCCAGAGGGGGTGCAGAGACTCCTGGCCCTTATAGCGGCCGTTCCAGAGCAAGAGGGTGTGAGGATGGAAGCCGGGAAAGACTCATTTCTTTCACGGATTGGTGCGGAAGCCATCGATTTTGTCCGCTCTACAGGGGAAATCCTTGCCTTTATTGGCGAGGTCTTCATGGCCTTTGGGCGGTTTTTGGGAGGGAAAGCCCGTTTCCGCGGCTCCGATCTCACTATGGTCATGCAGGATTGCGGCATACAGGCCCTTCCCATTGTCTCTTTGATCAGTCTGTTGGTGGGCCTCATCCTCGCCTTTGTGGGCGCCATCCAGTTGATCATGTTTGGGGCTCAGATTTACGTGGCAAGCTTGGTCGGTATAGCCATGGTCCGCGTGATGGGCGCAATAATGACCGGAATTATCATGGCCGGTCGAACCGGCGCTGCTTTTGCAGCCCAGTTGGGCACCATGGAGGTAAACGAGGAGATAGACGCTTTGAAGACCATGGGTATTTCGCCCATGGAGTTCCTGGTTTTGCCTCGTATGTTAGGCCTTACGCTGATGATGCCCCTGCTCTGCCTCTATGCGGATCTGATGGGTATTTTAGGTGGGCTGATTGTGGGTGTGGGCATGCTGGACCTGAACGTGATAGAGTACTATAACCAGACCAGGGCCTCTGTCAGTCTTTACGATCTTTTTATCGGAATTTTCCAGGGGATGGTGTTCGGAGTCCTGGTGGCCGTTGCCGGATGCCTCAGGGGGATGCAGTGCGGCCGCAGCGCCTCTGCAGTTGGAGATGCAGCTACATCGGCTGTAGTTACCGGGATCGTCAGCATCATCGTAGCAACTGCCATTATAACCATTGCGTGTAATGTGATAGGGATTTAGGGGGAGATTGAGAAATTTAGAAATTCAGGGATTTAGGAATTGAAGATCGGATGGGTACTGGATACTGGATGCTTGATACAAGATGCAGGATACAGGATGCAAGATGGATGATTAGGATGGTTGGATGATTAGGATGATTGCTTGGATGGTTGAGTCCTGGCTGTGTTCCTTGCGCCTTACGCCTTGAGCCTTACGCTTTTGTCAGATACAAGATGTAAGAGATTGGAAAAGGGAAGAAACAGGCGGGAACCAGAGGCTAACGGAGATACGTAAATCATGGACAAACAGGCGAGCAAAACCCTCATCGGTGCTTTTGTAGTGGGGGCGGTGGTTCTTATTGTGGCCGGCGTTTTGATCTTTGGCAGCGGAAAACTCATGAAAAAGACAGATACCTTCGTGCTGTTTTTTGAGAGTTCTCTCCAGGGCCTCAGTGTAGGCTCCCCTGTCCTGTTTCGTGGTGTTCGGATCGGCTCTGTAACAAGCATCACCATAGAGGCCAATGCGGAGAACCTGACCATCCATATTCCCGTGATAATAGAGATAGAGCCGGACAAGATAAAAGTGATACACGGAGAACGAGCAAGGGATGTTACAGAGAACTTGCCAAACCTAATAGAGAAGGGGCTGAGAGCACAGCTAAAAATGGGAAGTCTGCTGACAGGTCAGTTGATCATTGAATTAGGGTTCAGTCCTGACACTCCCGCCAAAATCGTGGGCCTGAACACCGAGTATCCTGAGATTCCCACGATTCCATCCGCCTTGGAGCGGATTTCTGATATAATGAAGGATCTTCCCTTTGACAAGATCATTGATAAATTACTGTCCGCGGTTGAGGCAATCGAAAAACTTGTGAGTTCGCCTGATATTCCGGATACCCTGCATTCCCTGAAAATGACGGTAGAGGAAGCACGGAAGCTCCTTCAAAACCTGGATAGCCGGATCGATCCACTTGCAATGAGCATTGATAAGACGGTGAAGGAGTACGGAAAGCTTGCCCGTGATGTTGATGCCCAGGTAAAACCCCTGGCATCGAGTGTGGACAGCACTTTGCAAGAAGCTCAGAAACTGGTTCGGAATGTAGATGGCCGGATCGAACCTTTGGTATCCAGTATTGACAAGAGCCTGAAACAGGCATTTGACGCCTTAGCGCAGGCAAAGAAGACTCTGGCTGTTGCAGAGGCGACTATTGAAAAGGAATCACCGGTCATTTACCAGTTAGATAAGGCCCTGAAAGAGATTTCCCGTATGGCACGATCGATTCGTTCATTGGCAGATTATCTTGAACGTCATCCGGATGCCCTGCTATATGGGAAAGGGAAACCTAAAAGGAGATAAAACCATGTCCCGAATAATCTCTCTAATTAGAGCAGTTGCGCCTGGTTTATTACTAATGACCTTCATGGCATGCGCGAGCAATGCACCTTCAAGGTTCTATGTGTTGAGCTCTCTTACCGGCACAGGCGAGGAAACTGAAATGGCAGGAGATGAGCGCAACCTAACGATAGGGATCGGGCCAGTGGAACTCCCGGCATACTTAGACCGGCAGCAGGTCGTGACGCGGGTGAGTGCGAATGAGCTTCACCTTGCCGGATTTGATGAGTGGGCAGAACCCTTGGGTGACAACTTCACGCGCGTCCTAATAGAAAACCTCTCGGTACTGCTCTCTAAAGATTTGTTCACGATCTTTCCTTTCAGAGGTCCTGAACCGATCGATTACCAGGTGGAGGTGGAGGTATCTCGTTTTGATGGAAGGCTTGGCGGAGATGCCTCACTGATGACCCGTTGGAGCATTTTCGGAGAAGATGACAAAAAATTGTTGTTGACGAGAAAGTCAAGTTTCAAGGAGGCCACAGGGGCGTCGGGTTACGAGGCCCTGGTTGCTGCCCAGAGTAGAACCGTCCAAGCGCTCGCCCTTGAGATCGCCGGGGCAATCAAGGGGCTTTCGGGGGGAAGATGACAGACGCACAAGCGCTGATAGTTGCCAAAGATCTGGAAATCGCATATGGCGATTTCGTGATCCAGCGCGACCTCAACTTTACGGTAAAGAGCGGCGAGATATTCGTCATCATGGGGGGAAGCGGCTGCGGCAAGACTACCGTAATGCGCGCCCTGACCGGATTGAAGCAGCCATCAAAAGGCCAGGTGTTCTTAGGAGGGGTCAGTTTCTGGGAGGCCGATCAGAAGACACGGGATCGCCTCGCTCGTAACATTGGAATTGTGTACCAAAGCGGCGCCCTGTGGAGTTCCATGACCTTAGCCGAAAACGTCAGTCTGCCCCTCGGCGAGTTCACAAGTCTGAATGCAAAAGAGATCAGGGAGCTTGCGTCGTTGAAGCTCGCCCTGGTAGGACTCGCCGGATTTGAGGACTACTATCCCTCGGAGATTAGCGGGGGTATGAGAAAACGTGCCGGGGTTGCCCGCGCCCTTGCCCTTGATCCCGAATTCCTGTTCTTTGACGAGCCTTCGGCAGGGCTCGATCCTGTTACGTCGTCCCTTTTGGACGAACTCATTATTGAACTCAGAGACAGCCTCCGGACAACCATGGTGATGGTTACCACCGAACTGCCAAGCATTTTTTCGGTTGCCGCCTACTGCGTATTCTTGGACGCGGAGACCAGGACGATGATAGCGACCGGTGATCCGAAACGCCTCAAAAATGAATCCCGGGATCCGAAGGTACGCGCTTTTTTGACCCGCGGAGGAAAAAACAGGACGGGGTAAACAAAAAAGCCCCCTGTGGAAACAGGGGGCTTTTTAGAATTTACACAGCTTTATTATTTAGTGTCCGAACGAAAACTAGGATTTTTTGTTCAGATCAAGGAAGACGATAATTTTAACCGCAGGAATACATTGAGTATTTCGAGGATTAAAATTTGAGTCTGACGCAGATATGGGCGAAAAAGACAGTTTTCGTTCAGACACTATTTAAAGATGCCGACTACCACTCCTGATCCAAGTCGACCTCGTTCTTCTCATTCTGGGCCTCTCGCAACTCATTCCCCTTCTTGATCTCTTCCTCGGTCCAAGGGTCTATAATGAGAGAATCCGCCACTAATTCCCACAGATACTTGGTCTCTATGCCGAGGTCAAACTCCTTAGTCAGGGACTTCATGATCTGGTCCCGGCAGTTATGACACGGTGCAATGACCATCTTTGCCTTCGTGTCCATGAGTTGCTTGGCCTTGACGCGGCCGTAGTAAATCCTTTCAGCTTCATAGGGCATGGCCCAGGCGCCGCCACCGGCGCCGCAGCAGAAATTATTCATCCGGTTGGGGTGCATCTCTACATAATTCTCACAGCACTGCTGGGTGATCCATCTCGGCTCTTCAAAGAAGGCCTCTCCAAAGGCCTTCATGCCCTTACGTCCATAATTGCACGGATCGTGCACGGTAGTAAGTTCTTTATGTATGGATTTGTCTAATTTTATCCTGCCTGTTTCAATGTACTCTTTCAAAAGCTCAAAAATTGAAACCACCCGGTATTTATCAAAAACTTCGGGAAACCAATTCTGCAGACCAAGCCTGGTCGCAAAGTAAGCGTGCCCTCATTCGGGCAAGAGGAGTGTCTTGCACTCCAGCCTCTCCAGATGTTCCACAATCCGGCCCACCAAGGTCTTCATGGACTCATCATCGCCGGAGAAGAGTCCCCAGTTGACCCCCTCCCACTGTTCAGACGGCACAGTCCAGTCTTCTCTCGCTGCGTAGAATATTTTCCACCAGAACTTCATATCATCAGGTTCGCCAAAGGGTTCTTTGGAATTGACCGTCACTAAGATATTGGCGCCTTTCTTGTCCACAGGCGCATAAAATCCGGGAAGCCCATCGTCCTCGTCCATCTCTTTGGACAGGTCAGCCAAAAGGAAGAGAAAATCATCTTTGGGAATCCCTAAGTTGTTCCCCCTTTCCAGATCCATGACCACACCCTTGTGGATCGGTCCCGGGACCTTGTCCCGTTCGCGAAGCCCCCTTGCCCGGCGCAGCATTTTTAAGATCTCCACGCCCTGGGGGCAGGCGTATTCACAACGCCCGCACAGGGTACATATCCACGGAAATCGTGAATCGATCAGCTCCTGGTCCAGACCAAGCGCTGCCATGCGCACGGCCTTTCTCGGGTCCATGCCGTCTATCCCTGTTATGGGACAGCCGCCCGCACAGGTGCCGCACGTGAAGCAGACATCGGCCCATTCAGGAGCAACCCGCAGCCTGCTCTCTTTTCGATTTATGGTTAGCGGTTCCATTAATTAACCTCCTCCGTTTATCTTCCAACCTGTTTATCCGATCAAACCCTGCCTTTTTAAGATGTTTGAAAATAAAAGTCAATCAGTAAAATGAAAAAAATACCGTAAACGTTCACAGGTTCAAAGGTTGTATTCTCATCACCATACATCATTTTGTAAACCTTTTATACGGGAAAACGACAGTTTCACATCCCCACAAACCTGCCCGCCATTGCCGACCTCTTGGGATATGCCCGTTCCGTACATGACAGGCGAGGCAGACGGGTCTGGGACATGGTATTTGGCAGTGATATGGTAAAATCCGCATTTTTCACGAGCATTTCTGAGGTCCAATTTCAGTCTTTTCCTTAACCCTGAACGTTGAACCTTGAACCTATGAACGTTTACAAATGTAGCTATAATGTAAATAAATTTTGTTGCCAATTTTCCTTTCATGATTTATATGTACCTCTTTTTGGCTTTGGAAAAATGCCACATAGATAAAACTGCCGTTTCAATTATTTTTAGGAGGTAGACTTATGGAATTTGAATTAAGTGAAGAATTACAGATGCTGCGCGACATGGCTCGCGATTTTTCTGCCGAGAAGATTGCTCCCAATGCCGATGAATGGGATGAAAAGCATTACTTCCCCTATGAAGAAGTCATCAAGCCTATGGGAGAATTAGGCTTTTTTGGCACCGTAATCCCTGAAGAATATGGTGGAAATGAGATGGGCTGGATGGCAGCCATGATCCTCACCGAAGAGATTGCAAAGGCATCCAGTTCTGTCAGGGTGCAGATCAATATGCAGGCCTTGGGCTGCGCATTTACCATATTCAGGTATGGGTCAGACGAACTGAAACAGAAATACATTCCCAAGCTGGTAAGCGCTGAATATGTGGGCGGTTTTGGGATTACCGAGCCCAATGCAGGCTCCGATGTCATGGCCATGAAAACCACTGCCCAGGATAAGGGGGACCACTGGCTCTTAAACGGCTCCAAGACATGGATATCTAACGCCAGCGCTGCAGATGTCCTTGTCTGCTATGCCTATACGGACAGGGAGGCCAGGGGGAAAGGGTTGTCCGCCTTTGTGGTGGAGACAAAGAATTTCAACGGCATCACAACCACTGACTTAGACAAACTCGGTACCCGGTCAACGCCTACGGGAGAATTGTTCCTCGAAGATACCAAGGTCCCTAAGGAGAATATCCTGGGAAAGCCCGGGGACGGCGCCAAAATCGTTTTCGGATCCCTGAACCAGTCACGTCTTTCCGCCGCGGCCGGGGGCGTCGGTCTTGCCCAGGCATGTCTCGATACGGTGACGGCCTACTGCCAGGAGAGGGAGCAGTTTGGGAAATCGATCGGCCAGTTCCAGATGAATCAGGACATGATCGCCCAGGTAGCCTCGGAGACCGAGGCAGCACGGTTGATGGTCTATAAGGCCGCGTGGCAAAAGGATCAGGGGCAGTTGGGAAACACCCTTGAAGTGGCACACGCCAAGTACCTGGCAGGCGAACTTGCGGCCAAGGCCACTCAAATGGCCATGAGGATCATGGGCGCTTACGGGTATTCCACCGAATATCCGGTGGC
>JAUWPC010000417.1 GCA_030611815.1 Desulfobacteraceae bacterium | reverse complement strand
GTTGGAATCTAAGGATTTTGACGTAGCAATTCTGGATATTATGGGTGTTAACGGCTATGGCCTGCTGGAAATTGCCAACCGGAAGAAGATAACGGCAGTCATGCTCACAGCGCATGCATTTACTCCGGACAATCTCGTGAGGTCTATCAAAGAGGGGGCCGCTTCTTACCTGCCCAAAGAAGAAATAACAAATATTACCACGTTCCTCAGTGATATCCTGAAGGCAAAGGAGACGGGGAAAAATCCCTGGGGTCCCTGGCAGGATAGATTACCGACCTCCTATTTTGAGAGGAGATGGGGAGCTGCCTGGCAGGATACTGATAAGGACTTCTGGGAGAAATTCAGGTCCGGCATTAAAGCGCGAACAGCTAAATAGTGCCTGAACGAAAACTGTCTTTTTCGCTCATATCTGCGTCAGGCTCAAATTTTAATCCTCGAAATACTCAATGTATTCCTGCGGTTAAAATTTTCGCCTTCCTTGATCTGAACAAAAAATCCTAGTTTTCGTTCGGACACTAAATAGTCGATACGCCCACAAAAAGTCGGAAAGCACCCGTTGTCGTCATTCCCGCGAAGGCGGAAATCCCGCCTTGATTAGGTTTAGGGCGGGGATGATTGAAGGATGGTTGGATGAATAGGATCTTTGAATAATATGGCGCCGGAACTGGGATTCTTAATTGATATGGACGGTGTAGTGTACCGTGGGAATAGGGCGATTCCAGAGGCCATTTCTTTTCTGGAAATGATTCGGGATTATCCATACCTTTTTCTGACCAACAACTCTTCCACCACACCGCAGGCGGTTCTTGACGGACTGGTAAGGCTTGGGGTCCGTCACTGTGGCATTGAGAATATCCTGACATCGGCCATGGCCACGGCGAGTTACCTGCAGCAGGTGACGCCCGGGTTTACCTATTATGCAGTAGGGGGCCCGGGATTACATGCTGCCCTTGCGGAATACGGCACCGCGGATGAAGATGCCCCGGATTATGTGGTTGTCGGCGAGGGCGAAGGATTGGACTATCATGCCGTGACGATGGGGATAACTATGCTACTTCGCGGCCGGTCTAAACTGATTGGAACCAATCTGGATGTCAACCTGGATGGCACGTACAATGGCAAGCCTGCTGTGTTGCCCGGGTGTGGCGCCCTGATCGCACCTTTCCAGGTAGGAAGCGGTATGGAACCCCTGTTTGTCGGGAAGCCGAGTCAGGTAATGTATCAACAGGGGTTGAATGCTTTGGGAAGAAAACCAGGCGAGGTCTTCATGATCGGCGACAGGCCTGAAACCGATATTAAAGGGGCTGCACAGATCGGCATCCGCACGATTCTGGTAACCACCGGACGATTTAAACGAGATGACCCCTATCCGGCCGTTACCCCGAAGCCGGATCTCATTATAAATTCACTGGCTGAATTGGACATAGCCCAACTAAAAGCAATGGTACATGCTTAAAGCCTTCCAGATTGATCAGCGATCCTTACCCCCGTTTTGCAGGCATTTTCTCTAACAAGTGACCTATCCCCTGAAAACGCATTTTCTCTGTCCCTAAGTTCTCCAGATTATCAAGAAAGGCCTGTGCCGGAGGGGAAAGGGGCTGATTCTTTAAATAGCCAATGCTCACATCCAAAAACATCTTCTGCCCTTTTAGAGGGACAGAAACCAATTTTCTCTCTTTAAGTTCACGGGCCACGGCCTCTCTTACTAAAAAGGAGATCCCTTCTCCATGCTGAACTAACAGTTTAATCATCTCCGCATCGCTCATTTCCATTAATACCTTCGGAGAGTAACCGTTTTTAGCAAATAATTCGTTTACCAGCCTCCGGGTTCCTGAACCGGTCTCTTTCATGATAATCGGCTCATCAGTCAGTTCTTGGAGTGTGAGAGCCTTTTTCTGTGCCAAATGATGATCAGGTGGGAGTATGAGTATCAGCTCTTCTTGGCTGAAGGAAACAAAACAGATATCTGCTGGTTCTTTTGCTTTAGCCACAACCGCTAATTCGTTTCTCAAATCAAGGAGGCTTTGGATCATGTCCTGCGAGCTGCCTTCATCCAGCTCAATTTTGATATTAGGGTAGGGCTCACGGAAGTGAGATATCAAGAAAGGCATAAAATAACGGGCATAAGTCCTGGCTGTCCCCAGCCGCAGGGTACCCCGCCCTAATTTCTTGATCTCTTCAACGGCATTCTCGATCT
>JAUWPC010000371.1 GCA_030611815.1 Desulfobacteraceae bacterium | reverse complement strand
TGAAAGATGTGATTGTCAGAGACGGCGTCGAAATCTATCCGGTAGAGGTGGAGGAGAGCATATATAAACACCCCGAGGTGTCGGAGGTCCAGGTTTTCGGTTTCCCCCATCCGGAAAAGGGCCAGGAGGTAGCTGCCTGGGTCAGGTTGAAGGAGGGGTCCCGACTGTCTGAGATCTCTTTAGCCGCATATGCGAAGGACTATGTGAAAGAAAAGATGCTGCCTCACTATTTCAAGGTTGTCTCAAGCTTTCCGATGACCAGAAGCGGAAAGGTACAGAAATACAAATTACCCGAAATGCCACGAGCGGAATACTCTATAGAGGAATGAGGATAAGATGAAGGGAGCAGATATTATGAAAAAGGTCATAAAGTCTGATAAAGCACCCGAGGCACTCGGGCCTTACAGCCAGGCAATCCAGGCAGGCGATTATCTGTTTACATCCGGTCAGGTGGCGATAGATCCGGCCACAGGCAAACTCGTAAAGGGGGGGATCCGGGAACAGGCCCGTCAGGTTATGGAAAATCTGAACGCGGTGTTAGAGTCTGCAGGGGCCGATTTCTCAATGGTGGTAAAGGCCACGGTGTATCTGGCAGATATCAATGATTTTGCAGAGTTTAATGGGGTATATGGCGAATATTTTATATCAGATCCGCCGGCCCGCAGCGCTTTTCAAGTGGCCGCACTTCCATTGGGTGCTATGGTGGAGATTGAGATGGTTGCCTTTATTTGAGTAAATTTTTGACGGTGTCCGCCTTCTTCTTTATGTCCATAACCTTTTTTACGCCTGGCACCTGTTCCAGGACCTTATTAGCCACTTTGGCCTCTAAAGTCTGAGGGGTGTCATTTGTTTCAGTGGCATTTTCTTTCCCATCCTTATTATCGCTATTATCGCTTGTTTTATCCGAGCTAAGCTCTTGCTTGATATTCCTGAACTCTTTGATGGCGCCTCCTAACCCCTTTCCGATATCCGGGAGACGTTTGGCGCCAAATATAAGGAGGACGATAATAGCGATGATGATCAGTTCTGTGGGGCCAAGTCCAAACATGGTTTACTCCTCTTTGTCCAACGTTAAGGGCTCGCGCAAAAATAACTTCACATTTTCGCATCCCATCTTCAGGCCATCTTTGGCCGGGCCTCAATCGCAAAATCCTCGAAATAGTCCGACTATTTCTTTGGTTTTGCTCAATCGGCGCAGCCAAATCTAACCTAAATCTGGGCGCCAATTCTGGGAACTTATTTTTGCGCGAGCCCTAAAAACTCTTTTGTGGGAAATGGATAATCGGCGCCCAGTTCAACTATTTTTATCCCGTTTGACTCAAACAGTGCGGCAGTAACCCCAATACCTGTGCCCGAAGGCGTATCGCAATATGGCGTTAAGAGACCGCATGAGGGGCTTCGATCTTTCATGATTGCAACCCGGGCTTCTCCCATTTCAGCCAGTTTCAACGACTCTTGGGCGCCTTTTTTGAAGGCATCAGACACATCATTCCCCCTGTCATCGATAACCGTTCCCCTCCCTTCCAAGAGATTGCGGCCATCTCCGCCCTTAATAACCGAGGGTGGCCTGGGGGTGGGAAGACCGCCTAATTGCTCCGGACAAAAGGGGATGAAGTGGTGATTCCTCGTAAAATCCACAAGACCACGGCATAATGTGTGCTTGCCGTCATATCTGCAGCATATTCCTAAGAGACATGCGCTGACCATAAAAGCTGTTTTTCTCTGTATCAAATCCCTGGCCCCGTAAACTGGACGGGATCTTCACCCTCTTCTCTTGATTCTATGGTTCCTATGCCATAGGCCGTTTCTCCCATGGCCTTGAGCCTTAAAAGGATCTCATCGATTTCCTCTTCGTTTACCACAATAAGCAAGCCAAGGCCGTTATTAAAGGTCAACATCATATCACGGTCCGATATCTGCCCGGCCTTTTGAAGGTATTGGAATATTGGATGAGGTGTCCATGCTGATCTGTCGATAACGGCTTTTGTGCGCTGGGAGAGTATGCGGGGTGGATTTTCGATAAGACCGCCACCTGTAATGTGAGAGATACCATAGATCCGGAAATCCCTTCTGAGATTACTGACGGTCCTCGCATATATACGGGTAGGCTCTAAGAGCTCTTCTCCCAGGGTGCGGCCAAAATCCTCAACATAGTCCTCCACAGACATCTTCAGGCCCTCAAAGAAGATCTTACGCACTAAGGAGTACCCGTTGCTGTGGAGGCCGCTGGAGCCTATGCCGATAATCTTGTGCCCCACTGCAATCTCAGAACCGTCCAACAGTTCTTCATTATCGACTAATCCTACCACAAAGCCTGCCAGGTCATAGTCATTCTCGGAATAAAAGCCTGGCATTTCAGCCGTTTCACCCCCGATGAGGGAGCATTTGGCTTCCATACATCCGGCGGCAATCCCTTTGACAATATCACGGGCCCGTTCAGGTTTCAGTTTTCCCATGGATATGTAGTCAAGAAAGAAAAGCGGGGCAGCACCTTGGACCACGATGTCGTTCACGCACATGGCCACAAGGTCTATCCCCACAGTATCGTGTTTATCGAGCATGAATGCAATCTTCAGCTTTGTACCAACTCCGTCGGTGGAACTCACAAGCACAGGGTTTTTGATATGTTCAACATTGAGAGAAAAGAGACCGGCAAAACCTCCAATGTCGGTAATAACGCCTGATTTGTGGGTCCTGCTTACGATCGGTTTGATCAGATCCACAAACCTGTTTCCAGCTTCAATATCAACGCCTGCCTCGGCGTATTGGTCCTTTTGCTTATTTGTCCCCATTTTCCCCGGCCTCATTTTTTGATGATCTCGTAAGAAGTCGAAAGGTACCAGTTCGGGTAAGTGCTTTGGTATGCCGCATTTCTGGATTCCCGCTTTTGCGGAAATCCAGTTGATTCGCCCGAACTTATTGAGAAGTTACCGCTCTTAG
This sequence comes from Desulfobacteraceae bacterium, assembly GCA_030611815.1. Lineage (GTDB taxonomy): Bacteria > Desulfobacterota > DSM-4660 > Desulfatiglandales > Desulfatiglandaceae > Desulfacyla. The sequence continues at coordinate 222 of JAUWPC010000371.1, read as the reverse complement.
GCCTAACTACTGATAATAATTCGCAATTACTAAATCCCTAAATTCCTAAATCCATGTAAAAAGGACTTTTTACATGGGAGGTATTTCTTAGATGGAAGAATAGATTTTGATATGATCTCTTTCATGATTTCCTGGGTGCCCCCTCCGATGGAGAGGATGCGATTGTCCCGGTAAAGCCTTTCAACGAGATATTCCCGCATATAGCCGAAGCCGCCATGAATC
>JAUWPC010000228.1 GCA_030611815.1 Desulfobacteraceae bacterium | reverse complement strand
TTGATGAAAAAGAGATGGGAGGTGAACCATTGCGGATATCCCGGGTCTTGGCTGAAAAAAAGGCGACCAGGGTCTACCCCCTTGCAGGCTCATCATGGATTCTCGGAGCGGATACCATCGTGGTCATCAAAAACAGGATTCTCGGAAAGCCACAGGATGATGCGGAAGCAAGGGAGATGCTTCGTCTTCTGAGCGGGGTCGAGCATTCAGTAGTTACGGGTTTCTGCATCTTGAACCCTTTAGGAGAGATTACCCATTCCGAGGCTGTAAGCACGGCAGTTCGTTTCAAAGGATTAAAAAAAGAAGAGATAGAAGCCTATATCAGCACAGGGGAACCCTTTGGAAAGGCCGGGGGCTATGCCATACAGGGTGTAGGCTCCTTTATGGTGGAATCGATTTCAGGCTCTTATACAAATGTAGTGGGCCTCCCTATTTGTGCCGTGATAAAGGCCCTGATAAGTACTGGCGCGCTCAAGACTTTTCCACGCCCCTCTGCCTGACAATCTCTGAAAGGATAATGCCGCCGGAGACCGAGACGTTGAGCGATTCGACAGGGCTCAAAGAGGGGATGCTGACTACCTCGTGACACCGTTTCCGTGCCGGTCTGCTGAGGCCGCTCTTTTCATTGCCCAGGACCAGGGCGAGGTCTCTGCCCCAGTCAAAACGGTAAATGGACGTGGATGCCTCGCCCGATGCCCCGATAATCCAGAATCCCTTTTTTTTAAGGAGGTCCAAGGTCCTCCCGATATTTACCACCTTGGCTATGGGCAGGTGGAGATAACCGCCTGACGATCTCTTGAGTATCCTTGCGCTGACCCGGGCTGAACGGTCTCCTGGAATAATGAGGCCGTGCACCCCGAAAAACGCCGCTGTCCTGATCAGTGCCCCTAAGTTCCCTTCGTCGGTTATGTGGTCAGCGACAATCAGGATGGCATGTCCCCTCTCTTGAAGAGATGCCTCGATGATGTGGTCCAGATCAGCGCAGGTAAAGTCTTCTGCCACAGCGACAATCCCCTGGTGGGCCACATCAGGGACAAGCCTGGAAAGCTCAGACGCCTCCTTGTAAGAAACGGGGATATCATGTTCTTTCGCAATCCGGAGGATATCTCTTATCCTGCCCGGTTTTTTCCCTGTTGCGATCCAGATTTCCCGGATCCCGACTCTCCCCTGAGCCAAGGTATCACGTACACCATGAAACCCGGGGATCAGGGTTGGCGTTTGGATTGATGATTTATGATTGTCGATTGTCGATTGACCTCAGTGTTCAGTTGCGAGTTACGGGTTGCGGGTTTCAGGTTCCACGTTTTTCAATCATCAATAGTCAATCAACAATCATCAATCCAAAGGGTTGCACGTTAGTGCCTTCCTGGTTTTTCAATCAACAATCATCAATCAACAATCAACAATCCCAAGCTTCATTCGCCTAAGATCTCCAATCCTCTCCGCTCGAGGGCGGTTATCCGATCCCTAAAGAGGGCTGCTTCTTCAAATTCCAGCTTTGATGCCGCATCTATCATCTTAGACTTGAGATCCTCTATCATCTTATACAAAAGCTCCGGAGTCATATACAACTCATCCTCTTCTGCCACGACCGGCACGGTTACATAATCGGCCTCGTAATGGGACTCTAAGATGTTATCAATATTCTTCTGAATAGAAACAGGGGTAATATGATTGGCTTTGTTATATTCCATTTGGATTTCGCGACGCCGGGTGCTTTCCTTAATGGCCCTCTCCATGGATCCGGTTATCCGGTCTGCGTAGAAGATAACAGTGCCGTGAATATTCCTCGAGGCCCTGCCGCAGGTCTGTATAAGAGACCTCTCAGAGCGCAGAAAACCCTCCTTGTCTGCATCGAGAATGGCCACGAGAGAAACCTCCGGAAGGTCCAGGCCCTCACGCAGAAGGTTGATGCCCACCAGTACGTCAAAGACGCCCAATCGAAGGTCTCTGATTATCTCCATCCTCTCAATGGTCTTAATATCCGAGTGCATGTATTGCACCCTCACGTTCAAGTCCGCATAGTACTCTGTCAGGTCTTCTGCCATCCTCTTGGTCAGGGTAGTGACAAGGACCCTTTCGCCCTGTTCAACCCTTTCTCTGATACTGCCCAACAGGTCATCCACCTGGTTTGTGGCAGGTCTGACCTCGATTTCCGGGTCGATCAGCCCTGTTGGTCTGATAATCTGCTCAGCGACCACCTCGGCCTTCTCGAGTTCATAGGGCCCGGGTGTGGCAGAGACATAGATGACCTGGTTGACCTTTGATTCGAATTCCTCAAACTTAAGCGGCCGGTTGTCAAGGGCCGATGGGAGGCGGAAACCGTAACCGACTAAGGTTTCTTTCCTGGACCTGTCTCCCTTGTACATCCCGATTAGCTGAGGGATCGTTATATGGCTTTCATCTATGATTACCAAAAAACCCTTAGGAAAGTAATCAAGGAGGATGGGCGGGGGTTCTCCCGTCGCCCTTCCTGTGAGGTGCCTGGAGTAGTTTTCTATCCCGTGGCAGTAACCCAATTCCGCCATCATTTCGAGGTCAAACCGGGTACGCTCCTCTATACGCTGGGCCTCTATGAGTTTCTCTGAATCACGGAAATATTCGACCTGCTCGGTGAGTTCTATCTTGACCTGCCGGATCGCCCGCTCCCTGATATCCACCGTGGTCACATAATGGGTGGCAGGATAAATAGCAACACGGTTGAGAGCGGCAATTACCTTTCCGGTCAGCGGATCGATCTCCTGAATCGATTCCACCACATCGCCAAAAAAGTTGATCCTCACTGCCCGGTCCTCTTCATGGACCGGATAGATATCCAGGACGTCCCCTCTCACGCGAAAGCGGCCCCTGAAAAAATCCATATCTCCCCGCTCATAGTGGATATCCACTAATTTTCTGACGGCATCTTCCCTCGACATGATAATGTCGTTTTCGAGACAGAGGAGCATATCGTAGTATGCCTCGGGTGAGCCGAGACCATAGATGCACGAGACGCTTGCCACAATGATCACGTCTTCCCGGTCCAACAGGGACCTGGTGGCTGCGTGCCGCATCTTATCGATCTGCTCATTGATGTGGGAGTCTTTCTGGATATAGGTGTCTGTCTGAGGAATATAGGCCTCCGGCTGGTAATAGTCGTAGTAGCTGACAAAATATTCAACAGCATTGTGGGGAAACAGGCTTTTAAATTCCCCATACAGTTGAGCGGCTAAGGTCTTGTTGGGCGCAATAATCAGGGCAGGTCTTTGGACAGTTGCGATAACGTGGGCCATTGTAAAGGTCTTGCCAGATCCTGTGACCCCGAGAAGGACATTATGGGCAAGTCCTTTGTCTATCCCTTCTATAAGAGTCTCGATCGCCTGAGGCTGATCTCCGCAAGGCGCAAGATCGGTATCGATCTCAAACATCAAGCCTCCAGGTAGTTCCCTCCGGGCCGTCTTCTAAGATAACGCCCATCTTCCTCAGCCTGTCACGGATTTCATCTGATTTTGCCCAGTCCTTCCGTAACCTGACATCGGAACGTTCCTTGATCAGATCCTCGATTCGTGAATCGTCAATATCCGTAGAAGTGTCAGCCAGATGTTCAAAAAAAGAATTCGACCTTTCCTGAAACAGACCCAGAACCCGGCCGATAAGATTCAATTGATCCCGGTCGCTTTTAAGGCTCATAAGTGTTTCCTCATCAGCTTTGCCATCAAATGAATCCATGACCCTGTTCATATCCCTGACCTTTTCAAAAACAAGACCGATGGCCCCGGACGTGTTAAGATCATCGTCCATCATATCAATAAATCTGCCGATGAAAGAACCTTCGGGAAACTCCCCTGCCAGGAACGTCTTTGATTCTCCATGAGACGTCTCCTCGTCAGGCCCTGTTATTTCTTCCAATCGCTGGATCGTACGATAGATCCGCACAAGCCCTGACTGAAGTCCCAATACATCATTCTTTGAAAAATCAAGAGGACTTCTGTATTGCTTGGAAATAAGAAAAAGTCTGAGAACTTCAGGATGGTAGGTCTTTAAGGCATCTCTGATGGTAAGAAAGTTACCCAACGATTTTGACATCTTCTCCGACTCGACCGTGACAAAACCGTGATGGACCCAGTAACGGGCGAAATCGCCGCCATTGGCGCAGATAGACTGGGCCCTTTCATTTTCGTGATGAGGGAAAAGGAGATCACGACCTCCTCCGTGAATGTCAAAGGTGAGACCAAGGTAGCGGTTGCTCATGACCGAACACTCTAAGTGCCAGCCCGGCCTGCCCGGCCCCCAGGGACTGGGCCATTCAGGTTCTCCCTCCTTTGCGCTTTTCCACAGGACAAAGTCCATGGGATGTCTCTTTTTCTCATCCACGGCAATACGGCTCCCTGCCCGCATATCATCTAATTTTCTCCCTGAGAGACTGCCGTAGCCTTTGAATGACGTTACAGAAAAATATACATCCGTGTCTTCCACATAGGCATGGCCCCGGTCAATAAGGGCCTCGATCATTTCGATCATCCCATCGACATGTTCGGTGGCCCTCGGCTCCACGTCAGCGTTTAAAACCCTTAGAGCCCCCATGTCCTCGAAAAAAGCGTCAATAAACTCCTGGGCCAGACTGCCGGTATCCTTCCCTGAGAGTTTAGCCCTTTCAATGATTTTATCATCCACATCGGTGAAATTTCGGACATAGGTAACATCGAGCCCCCTTGCCCGCAGATACCTTGTGAGAACGTCAAACACTATGGTCGATCGCGCATGGCCGATATGGCAAAGATCGTACACTGTAACCCCGCACACATATATGCCGACCTTCCCTTTTTCAAGGGGCTGGAATATATCTTTCTTGTGGGTTGCACTGTTGTATAGCCTGAATGTCACTTGCTTACTCCTTCACAAGGCTTACCACTGCAAAGGCCTCCATACCTTCCCGTCTTCCGCAAAATCCAAGGCCCTCACTGGTCGTTGCCTTGATATTTATCTGGGACACGGATGCCTCTAATGTTTGGGCTAATCTTTCCCGCATGTTTGATAGATGGGGCGCAAGTTTGGGGGCCTGTGCCGTTATGGTTGTATCCAAATTATTCAATCGATACCCGTCATCCTTGATTAAATCCATTACGGTTCTCAACATGGAGAGGCTGGATACACCTTTGTATTTGGGATCGGTGTCCGGGAAATGCTGACCGATATCGCCGGCCCCCAAGGCCCCGATTATTGCATCGATAATGGCATGGGTCAGGACATCCGCATCTGAATGCCCTTCAAGGCCGAAGGGATAGGGGATCTCTACTCCCCCAAGTATCAAGGGACGTCCTTCAACAAGCCGATGAACATCATATCCAAAACCGATCCGGAACATATCAAGTCCTTTTTTGACAGGATTAACGGGATTTCCGGTTTGCTCTACCAATCAACAATAGTCAATCTTCAATCTTCAATCCAGAATGTCCTGTTATCCTGTCTAAAATTCAATGGCAAGTGCTGCAGTTAGTGCTTGAACAGGTGGCGCACCCGGAGGATCCTGAAGATGGTGTGAAGCTCCCGCTGCTCTTAAATCCACAGACCGACATGAGACGTTTTATATTTTCTCCCTTACAAAGGGGGCAGGCTACATTCTCGTCGCTTCTAAAAA